>NZ_JASKYR010000007.1:0-40070 GCF_041028215.1 Streptomyces flavofungini | reverse complement strand
GCACGGAACTGAGCGGGCTCGATACCGAACCGTTCGCAGGTGTCCTCGTCCACATAGACGCTGCCCTCCCAGACGCTGCCCCGGGTGATCTGCATCGTTCCGCCCTCGGCGGGCTGTCCGGCCACCACGTGGACAGACGGCGCCAGAATGAACTCGTAGCCGGGCACGCGGTGGCGCAAGTAGTGGGTGTGCGCCTCGAAGACGTAGTCCTCCTCGGTCTCCATCGCCTGCCGGGCCAACGCGTCCAGAGCCGCGTCGTCGTCCAGCGGCACCGCCATCCGGATCCGGTTGCCGGTCAGCGCCTCGGCGGGCTTGAAGCAGCCCAGATCGAGGCCGTAGCGGTCGCGCATCAGACGGGCGGCCGCGCGCACCCGGCCGCGCATCAGCGTCTCGTCCGCTCCGGCCCGGGTGATCGAGTAGCCGGGGAGCCGCGGCAGCAGGACACCGAACTCGCGGTAGAAGGCGGTTCTCTCGGCTTCCGTGGCCAGGATGGTGTGCGGCTCTTCGCCGCTCCGCGTGCCGAGCGCGGCGGCCTCTTCCACGGTCGGGTACAGCGTGGTCTTGCGGTTCCACCGCTCGGCGATCTCGGGGCCGTTGGCCTCCACGCGCAGTTGCTTCAACCCGGCGGCCCGCTTCAGCCACAGCAGCAGCACCCGCGCCTCGGTGTCGACGGCGAAGATCCGCACCAGCGTCTGCGGTGCCGCTTGCAGCTGCCGCACGAGCTGCGCCAGCGGAGCGGGCGGCTGGTCCTCCGGCGAGGCGACCGCCATCGCCAGCAGCGCGTGGGTCAGGTAGTAGTAGCGCATCTCGGGGACCTGCACCGGAACCGCCTGGGAGGCGGCCACCGCCTGCCGCCACGGCTCGCCGCGGCCCACGACCAGGTCGCCCGGCGCGGCCAGGTACACCGAGCGCGCCTCGTTGTACGCCGAGAAGTCATCCGGTGACCGCCCCAGAGCCAGCTGGGCCGTGTCGGCCTCGAAGCAGCCCTTGAGCGTGGACGCGGAGCCCAGCACGATGGCCGGAACCTGCCCGCTCGGGGCTCCGAACGGAAGCAGCTCCTCGGCGGCCGCCGCCAGGGCGCCGTCCAGTCCGGTGCCGAGCAACTGCCGGGAGATACCCTCCAGTTCCCCGCGTGACAGCAGTCGGGGCCCCATGCAGAACCCCTCCCACGCTAGCGTCCTGCCCTGGTGGACGACGGTCTGCTTCTGGTTGTGCTCCTGCATGCACGGCTCCCGAGATCAGCGCGGAAAGCGACAGGTCGATCACGCTCGGTATGTCACGGGCAGGATAGCGGGACCGCCCACCGGCCATGTCCCCCCAGGTCTCCTCGCGCGCTGCGCACCGTCAGTGCCGCGTCAGTGCCCGACAGGCCGCATAGCTCGGCAACAGACCCGCGTCATGGGCCTCCACCAGGGACGACGCCTCCCGGTCGCGGGTGGACAGGAGCAGGGACCCGGCGGGCCAGTCGACGGCCAGGTCGGGATCGAGGGGGTGTACGCCGCGCTCGGTTGCCGGGTCGTAGCCGCGCGAGGACATGTAGCAGAGCGTGGCCTCGTCCGAGAGTGCGCAGAGGCCGTGTCCGGTGCCTTCCGGGAGGTAGACGGCACGGCGGCTCACCTCATCGAGCCGGACGGCGTCCCAGCGCCCGTAGGTCGGTGAGCCGACGCGCAGGTCCACCACCACGTCGTGGACCGCACCGCGCACACACGTCACGTACTTCGCCTGCCCCGGCGGCACGTCGGCGAAGTGGATGCCGCGCACCACGCCGCGCGCGGACACCGACAGGTTGGCCTGGGCCAGCGGCAGGGGGCGGCCGGTCTCGGCGGCGAACTGGTCGGCGCAGTACCAGGTCAGGAAGACCCCGCGCTCATCGGCGTGCTGCCTGGGGGTGATCTCCCAGGCGCCCTCCACGGAAAGCGGGCGCAGTTTCACGACGGCCGCACCTCCCGCGCCTCCTTCTCGGCGAGCAGGTCGAGCAGATAGCGGCCGTAGCCGCTCTTGAGCAGGGGGCGGCTCAGTTCCCACAGCTGGTCGTCGTCGATGAAACCGCAGCGCCAGGCGACCTCTTCCACACAGCCCAGCTTGAGCCCCTGCCGTTCCTCGACCACCCGCACGTACTCCGAGGCCTGCACCAAGGAGGTGAACGTGCCCGTGTCGAGCCAGGCGGTGCCCCGGTCGAGCGCGGTCACCCGGAGCTGCCCCCACCGCAGATAGGTCGCGTTGACGTCGGTGATCTCCAGCTCGCCGCGCTCGCTCGGCACCAGGCCGCGCGCGACCTCCAGCACCCGGTTGTCGTAGAAGTACAGGCCTGGGACGGCGTACCGGGACTTGGGTTTGGCGGGCTTCTCCTCTAGGGAGAGGGCCATGCCGCTCTCGTCGAACTCGACCACCGCGTACGGTGTGGGGTCGGCCACGACATGGGCGAAGATCCGTCCTCCGACGGGGGCGGTGTACTGGCGCAGCCGGGTGCCCAGGCCCCCGCCGTGGAAGATGTTGTCGCCGAGGACCAGGGCCACCGGGTGGTCGCCGACGAAGTCGGCCCCGAGGACGAAGGCCTGCGCGATGCCGGCGGGGTGTTCCTGGACGGCGTACTCAAGGCGCAGGCCCAGTTGTGAGCCGTCGCCGAGGAGGTGGCGGAACTGGCGCTGGTCCTCGGGGCGCGTGATCACCAGGATCTCCCGGATGCCCGCCATCATCAGCGTGGTCAGCGGGTAGTAGATCATCGGCTTGTCGAAGACCGGTATCAACTGCTTGGAGACACCCCGGGTGGCCGGCCACAGCCGGGAGCCGGTGCCACCGGCCAGCAGCATTCCCCGCATCGCGGTCAAGGGGCGGTCCCCGGCAGGTGCCGGTGCCGGTCGCGGTGTTCCGTCGCGGTCACAGCACCGTCTCCGCCGATATCACGCGGGGCTCGGGTATGGGGACGATGAAGCGTCCGCCGTTCTCCAGGAACGCCTTCTCCTTTTCGATGATCTCCGGCGCGTAGTTCCAGGCCAGCAGGAGGTAGTAGTCGGGCACCTGCTCGGCCGCCTGCTCCGGGGACCAGATCGGGATGCGTGAGCCCGGCAGGATCTTTCCCTGCTTGAGTACGGTGGTGTCGCTGCAGAAGCGGATCTCCGCACGCCCGAGGCCGCAGGCGTCAAGGAGGGCGCTGCCCTTGGTCGGTGCTCCGTATCCGGCCACTGTCCCGCCGTCCGCCACCACGCCGCGCACCAGGTCCCGGATCTGGGTGCGCAGCCGTTCCGTGCGCTCGGCGAATCGCCGGTATGTCCGCTCCTCCGCGATGCCCTGGCGCTGCTCTTCCGCGAGCATGTCGGTGACGGAGGGCCGCACCTCGGGGTCGGCCGCGGCCGGAGCCGCGAAGACCACGATGGAGCCGCCGTGCACCTCGGCTGTCTGTACGTCCACGACGCGGAGGCCGTGTGACTCGAACAGTCTGCACAGGGCGCCGAGGGAGAAGTAGGAGAGGTGTTCGTGGAAGATGGTGTCGAACTGGTTGTTGGCGAGCAGTTCCACCAGGTAGGGCACCTCCACGAAGCACAGTCCGTCGGGGGCCAGCAGGGCGGAGACTCCGTCGAGGACTTCGTGGATGTCGGGGATGTGGGCGAAGCACTGGCGCCCGTACACCAGTCGGGCCCGGCCGTGTCCGCTCGCGATCTCCCGGCCGACGTGCGCGGTGAAGCCGGAGGGGATCGACTCCACTCCGCGGTCGTTGGCCATCTCGGCGAGATTGCGGGCGGGGTCGACGCCGAGGACGCGCATACCGGCCTGCTGGAACAGCTCCAGGTGAGCGCCGGTGTTGCTGCCGAACTCCACGACGAGGTCCTGGCCGGTCAGGCCGAGCCGCCGGGTGCACAGGTCGACGAGGCGCCGCATGTGCTGGACGATCGAGCCCGCGTCCGAGGCGACGTAGCGGTAGTGCCCGAAGAGGACGTCCGGTTCGATGACGTGGCGCAGTGTCATCAGATGGCATTCCCGGCACACGACGACCTCCAGCGGGAACCGGGTCTCCTCGCCCGGGTCGTCCTCCGGGCCCAGCAGGTTTCCGGCCAGTGGTGTCGATCCGAACGAGACCACGTCAAGCCAGTCGTTGTGCCCGCACACCCGGCACTGGTCGATGGGCCGCACAATGTCCTGCATCTCTTCCCTTCCGTGGTTCGTGTCCGAGCCGGACGTGAATCCCCCGGGCCGTCATGCGTCGGCGTCGGCGGGGGCGCCGGTCTCCCCGGCGGGGCGCTTCAGCGGTTCCCACCAGTCGCGGTGCGTGCGGTACCACTCCACCGCCTGCGCGAGACCGTCCGCGAAAGCGACGTGGGGCGTGAAGCCGAGCTCGGTGTGGATCTTGGTGGTGTCCAGTGAGTAGCGGAGGTCGTGCCCCAGCCGGTCCGGCACATGGCGCACCATGTCCCAGCCGGCACCGCAGGCCTTGAGGATGTGCTCGGTCAGTTCCAGGTTCGTCAGCTCGGTGCCGCCGCCGATGTGGTAGACCTCCCCGGGCCGGCCGTCGAGGAGCACCGACTGGATGGCGCGGCAGTGGTCCGACACATGGAGCCACTGACGGCGGTTGTGGCCCTCGCCGTAGACCGGCACCTGCCTGCCGTCCAGGAGGTTGGTGGTGAACAGCGGGATCAGCTTCTCCGGGTGCTGGTAGGGGCCGTAGTTGTTGGTGCACCGGGTGACCACCACGTCCAGCCGCCGGGTGCGGTGCCAGGCGAGCGCCAGCAGGTCTCCGGCCGCCTTGGCGGCCGCGTACGGCGCGTTCGGGGCGACCGGGGACTCCTCGGTCCAGGCGCCCTCCGGAATCGATCCGTACACCTCGTCGGTCGAGATGTGCACGAACCGTCCCAGGCGGTGCCGGGAGGCCGCTTCCAGCAGCACCTGGGTGCCCAGGGCGTTGGTGCGGACGAACGCGGCGGCGCTGTCGATCGAGCGGTCCACGTGGGTCTCGGCGGCGAAGTGCACGATCGCGTCGTGTCCGGCCACCACGTCGTCGACCAGGCGCGGGTCGCAGATGTCGCCGTGCACGAAGCGGTAGTGCGGCAGGTCGGCGACCGGTGCCAGGTTGGCCTCGTTGCCGGAGTAGGTCAAGGCGTCCAGAACGGTGAGGTGGGTTCCCGCCGAACCCGGCAGGGCGCCCCGCAAGGTGGCCCGGACGAACTCCGAACCGATGAAACCGGCACCGCCCGTCACCAGGAGTCGCATGCGCGGCACCTCCTTTCTCTCGTGTGCGGAGGATTACGATCCACCGTCGGCCAGATGGGGAAACGACTGCTCAAGGGCGGCGGCCCAGTGCCTGATCGGGGGCAGCCCGGCCGCGCTCCAGGCGTCGTGCCCCAGCACCGTGTACCGGGGCCGCAGTTCCCCGCCCGCGACGTGGTCGCTGCCCACCGGGCGCACGCGTCCGGGATCGGCGCCGAGCAGCCGGAAGGTCATCCGGGCCACCTCATACCACGTGGCCGCGCCCGAGCTGGTGCCGTGGAACACGCCGGAGGCGCCGTGCCGGACCAGGGCCACGATCTGGTGGGCCAGGTCCACGGTCCACGTCGGCTGGCCCCACTGGTCGTCCACCACGTCCACGGTCTCGCGCAGCCGCTCGGCGCGGATCATCTTGCCGACGAAGTTCGTGCCGTGTCGTCCGTACAGCCAGGCCGCTCGTACGACGGTGCCGTCGTCGGGGAGACGGTCGAGCACCGCACGCTCACCGGCCAGCTTGGTCCGGCCGTAGGCGTTGATCGGCCTTGGAGCCGCGTCCTCGGCATAGGGGTGGCCGCTCGTGCCGTCGAAGACGTAGTCGGTGGAGAGGTGCACCAGCCGTATCGACCGTTCGCCGCAGACCGACGCCAGCACCTCGGCCCCTCTGCCGTTGACGAGAAGGGCCTCCGCCTCGTGGTTCTCCGCTTCGTCGAAACGGGTCCAGGCCGCGCAGTTGACGATCGTCGCCGGCCGGTGGCGGGAGACGGCGGCGCGGACCGACTCCGGGTCGGTGATGTCGAGATCGTGCCGGGTGGCGGCGACCACGGGCTCACGCAACCCGTGCAGTACGTCCACCAGGTCCCTGCCGAGCAGTCCGTCCGCGCCCGTGACCAGCCACCGGTTTCCCATGTGCGCCGTCGGCCCGGCCGCGGTCAGGCGGGGGTGCGCGGCGAGAGCTGCGGTGCCGCGGCGGCGAGGTCGGGGTGGCGGGCCAGGGTCGCCTCGTGCAGGGGCTGGTAGCTGTTCCAGCCCAGCAGGTGTGAGCCGAGCTGTTGGCCCGTCAGGCGCGCCACCTCGTCGGGGATGGGTTCCGCGCGTCCTGCGGCGTCGGCCAGAAGCTGGACGTGGCAGCAGGTGTCCAGGAGCGTGAACCACCAGGCGGCGGCGTCGAGTGTTTCCCCGACGGTGACCAGGCCGTGGTTCTTGAGCAGGATCGCCTTGTGGCCGCGGAGCTGTTTGGCGATCCTGCGCCCGTCGTCCTTGGCGAGCACCAGACCTGTGTAGTCGTCGAAGACCTCGTGGTCCTCGAAGAAGGGGCAGGCGTCCTGGGTCAGCGGGGGGAGCTTGCGGGCGAAGGCGGAGAAGGCGCGGCCGTAGACGGTGTGCAGATGGATGACGGCCTGGACGTCGGGGCGGGCCCGGTGGATCTCGGCGTGGATGTTGAACGCGGCGATGTTCACGCGCCGCTGCCCGTCGAGGGTCTCGGTGCTTTCACCGTCGACGCGGATCAGGTCGTCCGGGGTGATGGTGGAGAAGGGGTGGGCCAGCGGGTTGGCCCAGTAGGTGTCGGCGTGTTCGGGGTCGGCGACGGTGATGAGACCGGCCAGGCCGTCCTGGTCGAAGCCGAGGCGGGCGAAGTGCCGCAGCGCGACGGCGTGCCGGAACTTGAGGTAGGCGCGGTGTTCGGCGAAGGTGTCGAACACCGGCGGCTCGCGGAAGTAGCCGTCCCCGGGCATGTTCGCCAAGGCATCGCTCATCGGGCACCCTCCGTGGTCGCTGCCGTGGGCTGGTCGAGTGCGCGCAGGCCGTGGTCGCGGCCTTCCTCACCGTGGAAGAAGCAGTTCCAGCCGGAGAGGATCTCGGCCATGTTGCCGGTGTAGCTGCGTTCGGCCTTGATGTAGTCGCCGCTGTGGCCGAAGGACCAGCCGATGACGTTGCACTCGTCCTCGTCGTGGCTGGGTGCCGTCGCGAGGAACGTGGCGATACGGGCGGGGACGCGCGGCAGTTTCCCCTTGGGGATCTTCAGGGCGTAAAAGCACACCCGGTCGATGGCCCCGGTGTGCAGGTCCAGGGTGATGGCGACGCAGTAGTCCTCGGGTACGTACGCCAGGATCTCCTCGACGACGTCCGCGGCCGGTGGCGTGCTGCCGGACAGGGCGTGGATGTGGTCGAACTGGACGGTGTCGAGGGGGCCCTTGCCCCGGAAGTAGACGTTGGCACTGTGGTGGCGCCAGTCCACCGCGGCGAAGCGTATGTGGGCCAGGCCCAGGGCGAGGAAGTCCTTCAGCCGGGCCTGGACCGGCTGCGGCAGGGCGGGAACGCCGAGGATGTCCTCGGCCGGGCGCAGGCCGCCGAAGTACAGCCAGGTCTTGGCCATGCCCCGCCCGGCGTCGAAGTCGCCCGACTGCACGGGCGCGCCGTCGTAGAGGCTGCTCCAGGCGTCCACGATGGGCACGGTGGGGTGGGCGGCGTCGAGCAGGCCCGCGTCGATGGCCCGGCTGACGGTGTCCATCTTGAGGCGGGAGAAGAAGCGGTACGAAAGCTGGTCGCCGGGCTGGCTCGTCGTTTTCCATAAGGTGGCGCCCTGGGCGAAGTTGTCGCCGAATGCCTCAAGGACGGTGTCCGTAAGGCGGTGCGCCATGGGTGCGCCTATCGCGGCGGCGGTGGCACGCACATCGGCACGGAAGCGTTCACGGTCGAATTCTCGCTCTTTCGGGAGAGTGGGCATCTATTCCTCCGTGGGTCGCTGCGGACTACCTGGTGCGCTGCCAGTAGACACCGTCGCGGTCGATCTGGATCAGCTCGTCGGCGATGTCGAACTTCGTGCGGTATTCGTCCACCGCGTCTTTGCACGGGGGGCACATCAGATAGTCGTCCACGATGACGTAGCCGCCGACGGACACCTTCGGGTAAAGACTGGTGAGGGTCTCCCAGGTCGACTCATACAGGTCCCCGTCCATGCGCAGCACGGCGAGCGCGTCGATCGGCGCGGTGGGCAGGGTGTCCTTGAACCAGCCGGGGAGGAACTGGACCTGCTCGTCGAGCAGGTCGTAGTTGCGGAAGTTGCGCCGGACCTCGTCCTCGGAGACCGCGAGGACGGAATTGTGGCGGTGCAGCGCCATCCTGCGGTCCCCCGCGTGGCCGTCCTCGCCGACGTCGGGGATGCCCTCGAAGGAGTCGGCGACCCATACGCGCCGGTCGCGTACGTCGTGGGCACGCAGGATGCCGCGCATGAAGATGCAGGCTCCCCCGCGCCACACCCCGGTCTCCGCCAGATCACCGGGGACATCATTGCGGAGCACGTCTTCGACGCACTGCTGGATGTTCTCCAGACGCTTGATGCCGATCATGGTGTGCGCGTTCGCCGGCCAGTCGCGGCCCTCATTGCGGACTTCTTCCCGGTAGGTCGCATCGTCGTGGGAGAAGTTCTTCTCGTGCGCGGGATCTTCGTACACCGTCCCGGCCAGTACCTTTTTCATGAGGTCCAGATACAGCCAAGAACCGCTCCGCGAGCCTTGGTCAGGTCCTTCGGACTCAGCGTGCAAGGATGTCTGCGCCATTTTTCCTACAGTAGGTGTCGATTCCGAACGGGTCCAGAGCCTCGGCTCCGGTATTGAACGGAATACCGTTCAGGACAGTGGCCGTTGAGCACGAAGGCTTCGACTATTTTTCGGCAGCAGCAGAGCCCGCACCGAGCAGGCGAGCCGATGAATTCGCTCGCCTGCCTGGTGCGGGTTTTTTAAAAACTCTCCGGGGCCGGTCCTACACCTTTGGTTCGACGAATCCGTGGCTGATGACTTCGTGCACGGTGCTGCGGGCGCGCTCCTCGCTGTCGATTCCGCGGTCGGTGATGAGAGCGATGATCTCGCGGCCCGTGCGTTTGCCGTCGGCGTGTTCGACCGCGGCCATGACGGTCGGTGTACAGGCGATGGACGCGCCGCTGGTGTGCACGAGGGAGCGGGCTTCGCGGAGATGGCGTCCGTCGATCGCGAAGTCGTCCACCACCGAGCCCCCGGCACTGGCGATCAGCGGGACGTCCAGGTGGGCGCCGTCCTCGTCGGACATGCTCCGGACCGACTTCTTGAGGTCGTCCGGCACGTCGAGGTGTTGTGCGTAGTGGTTGTACCAGGCGCGGTGGGCGAAGGCGCCCGCGATGAGGGAGACGAAGGCCTTCTCGGGCTCGATCGACGGCACGCCGAAGTGGTTGCGCGCGTGCCAGAAGTAGGACTCCTTGCTGCCCTTGTTGCCCGCGTAGAGGAAATACACCTGATCCCGCAGGCGCGAGAACTCCTTGCGGTAGGTGTCCTCGTAGAACTGAAGCATCCGGGCCCGGTCCAGCTCGGGCTTGTCCAGGACGGTGTTGACGACGGTCGCGGCGATGAAGCCGCTCAGCATCGCGAGGTGCACACCGGTGGAGAACAGCGGGTCGATGAAGCAGGCCGCGTCTCCGATCGCGAGGTAGCCGTCGCCGGAGAACCGGTCGTAGATGTAGGACCAGTCACGCTGGACGTGCATTTCGTCGACCTGCTCGGCGTTCTTCATCCGGGCGGCCAGTTCGGGCGTCCTCGCGAAGCTGTCGAGGTAGTACTGCTTCACGTCCTTGGACTTCAGGGAGCTGAAGGACTCGCGGTCCACGACCGCCCCGATGCTCGTGACGTCGTCGCGCAGCGGGATGCACCACCACCAGCCGTCGTCGAAGGTCGGCAGGAAGATGTTGCCCGCGTTCTCGCCCTCGTGGCGTGTGACGCCCTTCCAGTAGGACCAGACCGCCATGTTCTTGAGGTAGGGGTCCCACTCCTGGGTGTGCAGGCGCTTGGTCACCGTGCCGCCCTGGCCGGAGGCGTCGACGAGCCAGCGGGCCGTGGCCGTGCCCGTCTCGCCGGTGTCGGTGCGCCGGTAGTGCACGGTGCAGCGGCCGTTGGCGTCGATGGAGAAGTCCGTGACCTTGTGCTGCTCGCGCACATCGACCCCGTGCTCGCGCGCGTTGTCCAGCAGCATCTTGTCGAACGGGGCACGTTCGACCTGATAGGTGTGGTGGTGGTTCACCGAGACCGCGTTGCGGAAGTCCACCGTCCAGGGCTCCCGATGCTCTCCCCACACCCACTCGACGCCGTACTTCTTGATGAAGCCGCCCGCTTCGAGCTGCTCCCGGATGCCGATCTTGTCGAGCAGGTCGACGGTGCCAAGGAGCAGGCTCTCGCCGATGTGGTAGCGGGGAAACCGCGCGGCTTCGAGGGTGAGAACGCTCTTGCCCCCGTCGGCGAGCAGCGTGCTCACCATCGAGCCCCCGGGGCCTCCGCCGATGACGATGACGTCGAATTCCTTCTTCTCGGGCATGTGGCTTCCTTTCCTGTCGCGGGCGTCCGCCGTCATGCGGGGCGGGTGTTCGTCAGTACCTCGGAGAGCAGGTGGGCGAAGGCCTCCGAGTCGGACAGGAAGCCGGTGTGGTCGCCGGGGAAGTCAACGGTCTTCGTGCCGAGCCGTTCGGCGAGCGCGACCGCCGCGCGGTGGAAGAGCGACCCCTCGGCCGTGGACCCGCCCGCGACGACGATGCGGTCGGCCAGGGGGCGCAGCGCGTCGAAGTCGGGCCGGTAGCGCGTGATCGGGCGCAGCGTGTGGTGGAAGAGCCGGTCGAGGATGGTCCATACGTCTTCGGGGCCGGTGAACTCGTCCGTCTCGGAGGGGTCAGGGGCGGGCCGGTGCAGGCGGATGTCGGCCAGCGCGAGGTACTTCTGGAGCGCCGCGGGGCGGTTGTCCCGGTAGAGCAGGCAGATCTCGTCGATGGCGGCGCGCATCTCCTCGCGGTCGTCAAGCAGCTCCAGCAGCGGGGGCTCGTGTGTGACGAGTGCCCTGACCTGGTCCGGGTGCTGGGCCATCAGCTCAAGCGCGGTGATGCCGCCGCCGCTGCTCGCGAACACGTACGCGGGACCGGCGTCGAGCGTGGCGAGGAGCCGGTGCACGTCGTCGGCCATCTCCGCGGGGTCGGCCGCCTGGCCGGGGTCTTCCAGCGGGCTGCCGAGGACCCCGCGCGGGTCGAAGGTCACGACGGTGAAGTACTTCGTCAGCTCCTTGGTCAGGGGCGAGAAGCCCTTGCAGCCCATCGGGAGACCGACGACGACGAGCAGTGGGCCCGCGCCGTGGATCTCGTAGTGCAGGCGGGCGCCGGGCACCTTCAGGACCTGCTCCACCGGTTCGTCATTCGCCATGCTCAGTTGGGTCCTCTCTGCTGTGGGGAGGCTGCTGTCTCCGAGGGCTCACGGGGGTGTCGACCGCTCACGGGGCCGTCGATCCCTCACGGGCCGTCGACAGCTCGCGGATCATCTCCTCGGGAACGGTGACGTCGTCGAACCAGCGTCCGCCGAAGGGGCGGGGAATCGGCAGGATCTGGTCGCTGGAGTAGGCGAGGATCTTGCGGTTGTACACGCGCATCTCGTCCCGCAGGGACGCGGGCAGGCGGCCGTCCAGGGAGAGGGCGTGGTCCATCTCGGCGAGGAGCCGCTTGGTCTGGTCGATGGTCTTCAGCACCGCGTCGCAGAACACCCCGGACAGCACGCCGTGCTCGCCCTTGATGGTCACGAGCCGCTCGATCGCCTCGTAGGAGACGTTCTGGATGTCGCGGCGGCTCAGCCACTTGGTCTCGTAGTTGAGCCTGCGGTACCACAGCGGCTCCACCATGGCCTGGCGGTGTTCCTCCAGGGTCCGGTGGTGGATCCGGTAGCCGTGCTTGTCGGGCTCCTCGAAGAAGCGGCAGCCGGGGTCGAGGAAGGGCACCATGGGGCAGATGAGCGGCAGGACCGGTGACCCCGCGAAGGTGCGGATCAGCTGCTCGGAGTAGGCGACCGTGTCGCGTACGGACTGGCTGTCCTGGTAGGGCATGCCGATGAAGAACCAGATCATCACGCCCTTGACCCCGGCATCCAGGGCGCGCGGGATCCACTCCTCCATCTCGGCCATGGTGTAGGTGCCGCGTCCGGCCGCCTTGCTGATCCGCGGGTCGTGCGACTCGGGCGAGAGCATGATGTACGCGTCGGTGGAGGCGCCCATCTTCTTCAGTGTGTCGTCGGGCGTCAGGTTGAACTGCTCGAAGAAGACACTGCGGTAGCCGAGGTCGTGCACGGCGTCGAGGTAGGTGTGCATCCTGCTCTTGCCCTCCGAGTAGCACTGGAGGGCGTAGATGGAGGTGTGTTTGGCCGCCTCGCCCATCGTCTTGAGTTCCTCGACGATGAGGTCGTTGTCCTTCTGCACCAGGGTCTTGGTGCCCACCTCCATGATGTTGCGGTAGGCGAAGCGGGAGCCGCCGCACCAGCCGCAGTCGTGGGCGCATCCGGTGTTGGGCAACGTCATGATCAGCTTGCTGGAGAGCGGCGTCACGGGCGTGTTCTGGTAGTAGGACCAGTCGTTCCTGACGTTGTTGTAGTCCGTGGTGGGTTTGTGGCTGAACCCGGTGGCCGCGACCTCGTCCTTGCCCTTGTAGAGGAGGTTGGGTATCGCACCGAAGTCCCGGCTGCCCCGCGCCACGGTCTCCATGAGCTGGGTGAGGGGCGCCAGGGTGTCGTAGCCCTGGACGACGACGTCCACCGGTGGGTACTGGATGAGTTCTTCTGCGAAGTAGGTGGCAGAGATGCCACCGAAGATGATCAGCGAGTCCGGGTGGCGGCGCTTGACCGCCTTGGCCAGCTCGATCGCGCCGTTGCACTGGGTCATCCAGTGCAGGTCGAAGCCGAAGACCGGCGCTTCGAGCCGCCCGATGAGCCGCTCGACGTCGAGGTCCGGGTGGGTCAGCATCAGGGAGGCGATGTTGACGATCTGGCAGTCGACGTCGTGGTCGGCCAGCTGCTGTTTGATCGAGAACCAGCCGATGGGGTACATCTCGTAGACGGACGTGACGTTGACGCTGTCGCTGTCACTCAGGTAGGCGAACAGGATGTCGTCACGGTCCCGGAAGTCGTACACGCTCGGCGCATGGAGCAGGAACATGTCCGCGGTCAGGTTCAAGGGGGCATCCAGACTGTGGGTGGGCCAGGACGACGGTGGTCAAGGGCGCGGCAGGCTCTCGTGCACCATCTCGCTCAGGGTGCGCACGGATCTGAAGGTGGTGGCGGTGACGTCGGTCAGGGGCACCTGGACGTCGAAGGCCTCGCCGAGGTGTGCGATCAGAAGGGCGGTGTTCAGGGAGTTGAGTATCCCGAGCTCTAGGAGTGGGGTGTCCACGTCGAGCTCGCCCTCCGGGTCCCCGTCCAGGAAGCTGTCGCGGATGAAGGTGAGCAGCTCGGACGAGATGTCTTCTCGGGTCTGGGTCGTCATGTCTCACCCTTGAACTTTCTGTGCGCCGTTGAGTGGTGACTGCAAGGCCGCGAGGTCGAGCTTCCCCCGGCTGGTGTGGGGCAGTTCGTCGACGAAGCGGATGTCGCCGGGGATCATGTGGGGGGCGAGTCTGGCGGCCAGGTGCCTGCGCAGTGCGACGTTTCCGAAGCCGCTCCCCCGGGCGCGGACCACGAAGGCGGCCAGGACGCGGTCCAGCCCCTCGCCCACCGGGACGACGGCCGCCTCGGCGACTCCCGGGTGGGAGTGCAGCGCCGCGACCACGTCTCCCAGTTCGATCCGGTGGCCACGGATCTTCACCATGGCGTCGCGGCGCCCGAGGTAGTCGAACGAGCCGTCCGGACGGACGATGACGCGATCGCCGGTGGCGTAGGGGCCCTCCTGCGGTGGTCGGCCCCAGTATCCGGCGAAGACCGTCGGGCCGCTGACGACCAGCTCCCCCTCCTCGCCGGGTGCGGCCCGCGTGCCGTCGGGTCGCCGGGCCCAGACCTGGTCGCCGCCGCACGGCCCGCCGATCGGGACCGGCACCTCGCGCATCAGGTCGGCCGGGACCACCTCGTGGAAGGTGCATACGTTGGTCTCGGTGGGCCCGTACAGATTGAGGAGCCGTGCGTCGCACCAGGCGGCGAGGGCCCGGACATGGCCGATGGGAAACGGTTCCCCGGCGAACAGCAGCGCGCGGAGCGACGCGGGCGCGGGCCGGTCGAGCAGACCGCCGTCACGCAGCATGAGCGTCAGGACGGACGGCACCGAGTACCACACACTGATCCGCTCGCGGTGCAGGAACGCGACCAGCCGCTCGGGGGCGTAGGCGTACTCGGCGTGGATCGGGCACACGGCCGCCCCTACGGAGAAGGCGGCGTACAGGTCGAGGACGGACAGGTCGAAGGAGAACCCCGAGTGGTTGGCGAAGCGGTCGTGCGGGGTGGGGGCCAGTTCCGCGACGGCCCAGTCGATGAAGGCCAGGGCATTGCGGTGGCTGACGCAGACGCCCTTCGGCGTCCCCGTCGAACCCGAGGTGTAGAGGATGTAGGCGAGGTCGTCCGGTGCGACGCGCGCGTGCGTCGGAGGGGACGGGGCATCCGGCGTGTCCCACGCGTCCTGTGCGTCCGGCGTACGGGGTGGAGTGCCCGGCACCGGCACCGCGTCGAGGCCGACGTACCCGAGGCGGGCGCGCAGCGCGCTCGGCACCCGCGCGGTCAGGTCGTCCGGCGCGCACAGGGCGCGCGCCCCGGACTCGCGCGCGATCACCGCGAACCGGTCGGGGGGCGTGAGGGGGTCGACCGGTACGTAGATCGCGCCCAGGCGCAGGACCGCCTGCATGGCGGCGATGGCGTGGGCGGACTTCGGGGACCAGATCAGTACGCGGTCCCCCTTGCCGATCCCGTGGCCGCGCAGCCGTCCGGCCAGGGCGTCGGCCCGCTCGTCGAGCTCGCCGTAGCTCACCGGGCCGGAGGGTTCGATGACCGCGGGTGCGTGGGGCGTCCGTGCCGCGGAGGCGGTGAACAGGTCGTGCAGGCCGCGCCGGTCGCTCATGCTCCGCCCCCTCATAGCCCCAGGCTCCTGGCGATGACCTCGCGCTGGATCTCCGTCGTCCCCGAGAAGATGTGCAGCGGTGTGGCGTCCTGGAGCTGCCGGCCGATCCCGTCATCGGCGAGGTAACCCCGCGCGCCGAACACCCGCACGGCGTCCAGCGCGTTGGCCACGGCGGCGTCGGCGACCGCCGTCTTGGCCAGAGCGGCGCTCTCGGCCGCCGCGGCGTGGCCCTGGTCGATGTCCCAGCACGCGCGGTACAGGAGCAGGCGGCTGGATTCGAGCCGCAGCTTCATGGTGGCCAGCCGGTGGGAGACCGCCTGGAAGGTGCCGATGCTGCGGCCGAACTGGCGACGGTGCTTGGCGTGCGCCACACAGCGGTCCAGTTGCACCTCCATCACACCCAGGTAGAGGGCGGGCAGACAGGCGCGCTCCCAGATCATGGAGCGTTGGAAGACGCCGCTCCCCTGGTTCTCCGGGCCCAGGAGATAGCGGGCGGGGACCTCGCAGCCGGTGAACTCGACCTGGGCGGCGGCACAGCCGTCGAGCCCCGTCTTGGCCAGCGGGGCACCGACCCGCAGGCCCGGCAGGGTTCTGGGAACGGCGAACACCGACATCCCCAGATAGCCCGCGCTCGGGGTGGTGGCGGCGTAGGTGAGGAAGACGTCGGCCAGCGGGGCGTTGCTGACGAAGGACTTCCTTCCGTTCAGGACGTAGTGGTCGCCGTCGGCCACGGCTGTCGTGGCGAGCCTGCTCAGGTCCGACCCCGCGTCCTCCTCCGTCATCGCGTTCGCGGCGATCATCGTGCCCGAGCTCAGTCCGTGCAGCAGCTCCGCCCGTACCGGGTCGCCCGCGTGGTCGGTCAGGACGGTGCCGCAGGCCAGCAGGTGTGCGGCGATCCCGAAGGCGAGGCCGGTGTCGGCGCCTCCGGCGCAGAACGCCTCCAGGCACAGGGCCGTGTCCAGGGCGCCGAGCCCGCCGCCGCCGTACTCGGTGGGCAGGCAGAGACCGGTCATGCCGAGTTCGGCCGCGGCCAGCCAGCAGTCCCTCCCTGCGATGCCGTCGGGCCCCGTGGGCGGCAGCTTTCCGGCGCCCGTGCGGATGTGGTCGGCCCGGCGGCGCTGCTGCGGGCTGAGGTCAAAGTCCATCGGGCCGGGCCTCCTGGTCGGTGAAGGCGGCGGTGTCGAGGATGCGGATGACGGCCGCCTTGTAGGTCACACCCGGCGAGGAACCGCACAGCAGCAGATGGTCGCCGGGGCCGGTCTTACCCGTGGACAGCAGGTGGTGCAGGGCGGCGAGGTGGTCACCGGCGCCGAGATGGCCGGTGGTCCGGCTGAACTCCCAGGTCGAGCGCTCCAGCGAGAACCCGAGGATCTTCAGGTAGGAGGCGGCGGCCTGGCGCGGCATGCTGTGGGTCACGACGGTCTTGATGTCGCTCGCCTCGACACCGGCCTCGTGGAGTGCCTGGCTCACGCACTTCACGTTGTGCTTCTGGTGGCCCAGGAGGAGTTGTATCCAGGTGCCGTCGTCGGTCGCCTTCTGCTGGAAGCGTGCGGCTCTGGCGCCGTAGTCCAGGAAGGTCGCGGTGGTGGCACCGGGCGGGAAGAGCGGCTCTCCGGCCCGGTGGACCTCCTCCATCGCGGAGAAGGACGCGGTGCACAGGGAGAGCACTTCCGCGAATCCCCGAGAGGTGCCGAGGACCACCGCGCCCGCTCCGTCGCCCAGGTAGGCCAGTCCTTCGCCGGGATTCCACCGGTCGATCAGCGGGGTGCCGAAGTTGTCGCTCGCGGTGATCAGGGCCCCGCCGATGTGCGGTGCGGACCTCAGATAGGGGACGGCCAGTTCCATGGCGCTGAACGTGCCGTTGCAGCCGTGTCTGAGCTCCACGGCGAGCAGGTCATCGCCCAGCAGGTGCCGCTGGAGATGGTACTGCGGTCCCCACCCGTCGGGTCCTTGGTGCCAGACGCCCGTGCAGAGCAGCAGTCCGATGTCATCGGCGCTCAGCCCGCTGCCTTTCAGGGCCTGTTGGGCGGCGATCAGTGCGCTTTCGGGAGGGGAGACGTCACCGGCGACGGCCACTGCGGTGATCCCGGAGGCGTCGGCGGCGTACCGCGTGACGAGGCCACGCTCCACGGCTTCCCCGACGCTCTCCGTCCGGGGCCGGAAGACGCCGATCCCCTTCATGTACACGCCCGTTGTCCGCATCAGCCGCGCCTACGCCTCGGTGACCGCGGTGGTGCCGTCGCCGCTGCGCCGCAGCACCAGATCAGCGAGGGAGCGCAACGATGTCGCCGCGCCCGCGGAGGTCTCGGTGGTCCAGTCGATGTGGAACTCCCTGCCCGCGCTCTCGAGCAGCAGCGCGAGCGTGAGCGAGTCCACCCCCAGGCTCACCAGCGGTTCGGTGGCCGAGACGACCGCGTGTGCCGGACGCTGGTCCCACACCTCGTCAAGGAGCCTCTCCAGGCGGGCGAGGACGTGCTCAAGGTCGGTGCGCCCACTGGCCGTCTCGGGTGATTGCCCCATCTCGCGTCGTTTCCCCTTCGGTCGTCTTCCGGTGAGCGGCAGGTCGCGCGTGAGTGAGTCCAGGTCCTGGGCCACTTCGGTGGGCTGCGGCCGTCTCGTGTTCTCGTCGGCGAGCTTCTCCGAGATGGTGCGGTGCGGGCCGTCGCCGGTGATCAGTGCGCAGGCCGCCGCGATCCGCGCCGGGTCGTCGGTGTCGTGCGGCAGGCTCATGCCCGCGCCGATGGCCGTGATCTGGGCGGCGTTGGTGAAGTGGTCGGCGAAGTGCGGGACGACCAGTTGCGGTACGCCGAACGAAGCCGCCGCCATGGTGCTCCCCGAGCCGCCGTGGTGCACGATCGCGGTGCAGGTCGGCAGCAGGTTGCTCAGCGGGATGCGTGCGGCGCGCACACCGTCGGGCAGGTGACCGAGCAGCGGCCGGTCGCGCTCGTCGATGGCGATGACCACCTCCTGGTCCAGGGCCACCAGTTCCTTGAGGAGCAGCCGCCACAGCGGGGCGACCTTCGGGTCACGCCGGGGCAGGGACGTGCCCAGGGTGAGGCAGACCCGGGGCCTGGCCGACGCGGCGAGGAGCCAGTCGGGCACGTCGGCCGGTCCGTTGTAGGGCACGTACCGCATGGGTGTGGCCGCCACCGTGTCGGAGGGCTGGAGGCTGTCGGGGCACACGTCGATCGTTCTGGCGGGTGCACCCAGCGAAGGCAGTCCCCGTGCCGCCAGTTCGGCGTTCAGGGCCGTCGACGCGGCGTGTTGCAGGGGCTCCGGCGGCATCAGGCCGTAGGAGTGCCGCACCCAGGGCACTTGGGCGAGCGTCGCCGCGGCGGGCCCGCCCAGCTCCATGGGCTCGGCGATGACCAGGTCCGGGTGCCATACGTCGTGGAGCGCGCGCAGGGCGGGCAGGGTGCGGATACCGTTCTCGGCGCACCGGCGGCCGGTGGACTCCGCCGGGCTCACCGGACCGCCGGGCGGGCCGATCGGTGTGAACAGCTTCACCGGGTCGACCGGGTCGAGGACGGCGGCGCCGGGCAGTCCGGCTCCGGTCACCACCGGGAGGAAGTCACGGTCGGTGGCGACCAGCACGGTGTGCCCGGCCGCCTGGAGCGCCCAGGCGAGCGGCACCATGGGGAAGAGGTGGCCGATCCCCGGCAGCGTCGTGAACAGCACTCTCATCGGTCGGCCTCCCTCACCTGTCCACCAGTACGTCCGGGCTCTGCCCGCTCGCCTCGGCGCTGACCTCGCGGATCCGCAGCCGGTCCGCCTTCCCGCTCGCGTTGATCGGGAACTGCCGCCAGCGCACGAAACGGGTCGGGGCGTGCGTCGGGGTCATGGCCCGCGCCACGTGGTCGCGCAGGGTGTCGGAGCTCGGGGCGTCCTCGGTGCTGAGCACGACGGCGGCGTGCAGCTCCTCGATCAGGTCCGCGCCGCGGTGGCCGTACACGCACGCGTCCACCACACCGGGACAGCCGACGAGCACCTTCTCCACCTCGGTCGGGCTGACGCGGGTGTCCTGGACCTTGACCACGTCGTGCATCCGGCCGAACAGCCGCAGATAGCCGCCTTCGTCCAGGGAGCCGAAGTCGCCGGTGTGCAGCCAGCCGTCCCGGATCACCCGGGCGGTGTGCTCGGGGTCGGCGACATAGCCGCCCATGGTTTCCGGGCCGCGCACCACCACCTCGCCGATCCGCCCGGTCGGCAGGTCGCGTCCCGTCTCTGGGTCGCGGATGGCGAGGGTGACCCCGGGCATCGCCCGGCCCACGGTGGCCAGCAGTTCGAGGTGGTCGTGGTCGGCCGGGCGGAGGACCGTGATGCGGCCCGCCTCGGTGGAGCCGTAGGACTGGGTCAGGACGCCGGGCAGTACGGTGGCCGCCTCCCGCAGGCGTTCCGGTGCTGCTGGGGAGCCGAGGTAGAGCAGCTGTCGCAGCGAGGACAGGTCGGCGGTGCGGAGGTCGGGGTGGTTGAGGATCGCGTAGACCTGCGCCACGCCCATGACCGTCTGGGTGATCCGGTGGGTGGCGACGTCGTGCAGGAAGTCGCCGGGGTCGAACCCCTCGCGCAGCAGCACGCTCCCGCCGGCGGCGAGCACGGTGTCGACCAGGACGCCGACCGTCTGGCTCACCGCGGTCATGGCCAGGTAGGCGGGCCGGGGGTGGGTTCCTCCGGCCAGCACGGCGGCGTTCCATGAGGCGAACACCCGGCACACACCCTTGGGCCGGCCGGTGGTGCCGCTGGTGTAGAGCACCATGGACCGTTCGGGTGCCTGGGGCCTGAAGTCCGCGGGTCCGTCCTCGACCGGCCTGCCGTCGACGGTCACGGTGCCGGACGCCGGATGGCCGAGGCCGCACGGCACCAGCTTGTCCGGGACCCTCTCGCGGATGGTCTCGGCGAGCTGCGTGCTGGGCTCGTCGGACACCAGCACCGACGCGCCCGCTTCCCGCAGCATCCGGACCCGGGTGGCCACGGGGAGGTGGTGGGTCACGGTGCCGTGGTTGGCGCCGGTGATGTACACCACCGAGGCGCCCAGCAGGTGGGCGGCATGGCGGACGATCAGCATCCACGGGCTGTTCACCAGGGTCAGGACGGCCACCGTGTGGTCGTGTGCCACGCCTGCCTCGCGCAGTGCCCGCGCCACCCGCAGCACCGACCGGTGGTACTCCGCTCCGGTGATCACGGTGTCCCGCCACCGGATGACCGGTCGCCGCCCGTCCCGGGCCGCCTCGTCGAGGATGCGGCTTACGTAGTGCTCCGATCCGTGGTTCTTGTTCGCCACCAGTGGCTACCTTTCGCGCGGTTGCGGTGCTCCCGGTCCGGGAGCGGCGACGTAGATCTCCTGTCCGGTGATCGCGGCGGCCTTCTCGTCGGCCAGGAACCGCGCCGCGTGTGCGACGCCGTCGGCGTAGGCGTCCGCGCCGCCGATGGCCGCCGGTCGCCGTGCCGGGGCGGCCCGGCTGTCGGCCGCGCAGTGGGCCGGTGCGATGAGGTTGACGGTGCTGCCGGAGCGCGCCAGTTCCAGTGCGGCGCTACGGGTGAAGCCGATCAGTCCGGCCAGTACGGGCTGGGCGGTGCGCCAGGCACTCTCGCCCGCGCCGTCCGGCTCGGTGACGACGATGATCCTGCCCCGGCGGTGGCGGAGGAAGTGGCCCGCACCTGCCTGACAGCACACGAACGCCGGGCGCAGCGCCCGCCGCACCGCGGCACAGCGCTGTTCGTCGGCGGACGCGTCCTCGGGCAGCCCCTCCGGCACCGGAGCCGGAGCGACGCAGATGACCAGCACGGCCGGACCGCCAAGGGCGGTGCGGACCCGGCCGAAGGCGACGCCCACCGACTGGATGTCGGCCAGGTCGCTCTCCACCGTGACGCACCGTCTGCCGGACTCCTCGACCCTCCGCACGACTTTGTCCGCCGCCGTGCGGGCGGTGTCCAGTGGAACGGCGTCCAGCAGGGCGATGTCGAAGCCCGCCGCCGCGAGCCCGAGCGCGAGCGCGGGCCCCGTGTGGCCACCCGCGCCCGCCACGACCGCGACTCCCTTCATCGTCGGCCGCCCTCGATGTGGACGGTCTCCCCGTTGAGGTAGCCCGATTGCGGCCGGGTGACGAAGGCGACCGCCGCGGCGATCTCCTCGGGCGTCCCGATCCGGCCCACGGCCGAGACCGCCGCCGCCTCCCGCAGGACCGTCTCCCGGTCCACGCCGGATCGTCCGGCCAACTCCTCCACCATCGGCGTGGCCACGAAGCCCGGTGCGATCGCGTTGACCGTCACGCCGTAGGGCCCCAGATCGGCCGCGAGCATACGGGTGAACCCCTCGATCGCGCCCTTGGCCGCCGCGTAGTTGGTCTGACCCGCGTTGCCGCGTGCGGCCACGGAGCTGAAGTTGACGATCCGGCCGTGCCCTCGCTCGCGCATGTGCCTACCGACCGCGTAGGAGCACCGCATGGTGCCGCCGAGGTTGACGTCGAGGACCGTGTCCCACTCCTGCTCGCTCATGGTGAGCAGCAGCCGGTCCTGGTTGACCCCGGCGCAGTTCACCAGCACGTCGAGGTGGCCGAACTCCTCGATGGCCAAGGCGACCGCGACCGTCACCGCCTGCTCCACGGCGACGTCGCAGCCGAGGCCGGTGGCCCGCCTCCCGGCCGCGCGGATGCCCGCCACCGTGGCGGCGGTGTGCTCCTCGGTACGGTCCACGACGATCACCGCCATGCCCTCGGCGGCCAGTCGCTCGGCCGTGGCCGCGCCGATGCCCCGGCCGCCTCCGGTGACCATGGCGACCGGATCTCTTACCGCGTGGGCCGCGTTGCCGGTGCCCGTCATGTGCACCCCCCTTCGGTCGTCAGGCCGTGATCCTGATGGGCAGTGAGCTCATCCCGTGCAGGATGCTGGAGTAGATCCACCGCTCTTCGCCGATCTGCTCCAGGTCGCCCACCAGCCGCCGCAGCCCGTCGAGCACGGCGTAGACCTCCATCCGGCCCAGGTAGTGGCCGAGGCAGTAGTGCGAGCCGTAGGCGAAGGTGAAGTGCTTGTTCGGGGTGCGGTCGAGCCGGAAGGCGTCCGGAGCGTCGAAGACGGTCTCGTCCCGGTTGGCGGAGGAGATCCATACGCTGACCACATCGCCCGCCTTGATCCGGTGGCCGTCGATGACGACGTCTCCGGTGGCCTTGCGGCCTCCGTGCAGCGACGGCACGGTCCAGCGCAGTGCCTCCTCGGTGGCGGTCTTCAGGTCGACGTCGCCGTTCTTCAGGGCGCGCCACTGGCCGGGGTTCTCGATCAGCGCGAGGATCGTGCCGGTGATGGCGTGCCTGCCGGTCTCGTCGCCGCCGATCATCAGTCCGTAGCAGTTGGCCATCTGCTCGGCCGCGTTGAGCGGGTCGCCGTCGATCCGGCAGTTCGCCAGCAGGCTCACCATGTCGTCCCGGTCGCCGCCGCGGCGCTCCTTGAGGAGCTTGCTGAAGTACAGCAGGATCTCGTTCTTGGCGACCCAGCCCTCCTCGGGGGGTTCGTCGGCGTAGTCGGTGCTCCAGGCGTGTGCGGTCAGGCCGAGCAGGTACTTCCGGTCGCCGTGGGGGATTTCGAGCAGGTCGCAGATGGCGCCCAGCGGCACGTTCGCCGAGATGTCCGGCGCGGCGTCGCACTCGCCCCGCTCCAGCGCCGCGAGCAGCAGCCCGTCCACCGTTTCCCGCAGCGAGTGGGCGATCAGGTCGAGCATCTGCGGCGAGAAGCCCTTGGACAGCACGTTGCGCACCTGGTGGTGGCGCACGCCGTCGGTGACCGCGAGCATCGCGCCCGAGGCCGAGTCCCCGCCGGTCAGCAAGGTGGCCAGCGCGTTGCCGTGTTCCGTGGTGAAGTGCGCCTTGTCCTTGTACACCTCGTTCACGTCGGCGTACCGGCTGATCACCCAGAAGCCGGGCTGCTCGCCCCGGGGCTCCTGCCAGTAGACGGGATGGTGGGCCCGCAGATGGCGGAAGACCTCACCGAGTTCGTACTCGGCGTGCAGGGTCGGCGAGGCCAGGTCGATCTGGTCGAGTTCGTCGGGGGACACCGTGGGACGGGTGGTCATCTCTCACTCCCCGGCGGTCGCGATCGCGGCCAGTCGCTCGATGGTCGGGTGGTCGAGCACGGTTCTCGGCAAGATCATCAGTCCGGCTTCCTGTGCTCGCTGGATGAGGTCGACCGCCAGGATGCTGTTCCCGCCCAGTTCGAAGAAGTTGCTGTGCACGTCGATTTCCGCGGGGTCGAACAGGTCGCGGAAGATGTCGCACAGGAGCCACTCGGCGGCCGTACGGGGTTCCTGACCGGCGCCCCGGCCGGATGTGGCGGGCTCCGGCAGGGCGGCTCGGTCCGTCTTGCCGCTGGGGGTCAGCGGGATCGCGTCGATGGTCGTGTAGATCGACGGCACCATGTAGTCGGGCAGGAAGCGGCCCGCGTGCTCACGCAGGTCGTCCGCCGCGGGTGCGGTGCCGTTCGCGGGCACCACATAGGCGAGGAGTTGCGGCCCGTCGGTGGCACCGGAACGCAGCACGGCCACCGCCCGCGCCACGAGCGGGTGTTGCCCGAGCACGGACTCCACCTCACCCAGCTCGATGCGGAATCCGCGCAGTTCGACCTGGTCGTCGGTCCGGCCGTGGAACAGGAGGTCGCCGTCGGGCCGCTGGGAGACCAGGTCGCCCGTGCGGTACATCCGCTCGCCGCCGCCCGCGAAGGGGTTGGCCACGAACTGTTGCGCGGTCAGGTCGGGCCGGTTGAGGTAGCCACGCGCCAGCCCGGGCCCGCTGAGATACAGCTCGCCGGTCTCTCCGGCCTCGGCGGGCCGCAGTCGGTCGTCGAGGATGTGCACGGACACGCCGGGGATCGGCCTGCCGATGGTGACCTCGTCGTGGGGGTTGAGCGGGCCGGTCATGGTCGCGCACACGGTGCACTCGGTCGGGCCGTAGGCGTTGATCAGGATGCGTCCCGGCGCCCACTGCTCGACCAGCCCTGGCGGGCAGGCCTCACCGGCCACCACCAGCACGCGGAGGTCGGGTGCCGCGTCCGGGGAGACGGTCGCGACGGCGGCGGGCGGCAGCACCGCGTGGCTGATCCGGCCGTCGTGCAGGGCCCTCTTCAGGGGGTCACCGGCCAGGGTGTCCGGTCCCGGCACGACCAAGGTGGCTCCCGCGGTGAAGGCGGCAAGGAGTTCGGTCAGATAGGCGTCGAAGCTCGGCGACGCGAACTGCAGCACCCGGCTGTCCCCGGTGACCCGCATCGCGGCCACCTTGGCCGACGCCAGCGCGGGAAGACCGGCGCCGGTCACCGCCACGCCCTTCGGACGGCCCGTCGAGCCCGAGGTGTAGATCACGTAGGCCAGGTCCGTCGCGGTGCGCGGGCCGCCGCGCTCTTCGTCGGTCAGATCGGTGTCGGGCAGTGCGTCGAGCGTGGCGGTCCGCTGGTCCGAGTCCAGCACGAGCCGGGGTACGTCCCCGTCGGCGGGCAGCTTCGGGGCGGCGGCCTCCGTGGTGCACAGCAGCGCGGGCGCGGCATCGGCGAGCAGGTAGGAGATCCGCTCCGGCGGGTGGCCGGCGTCCACCGGCAGGAACGCCGCCCCGGCTTTGGCCACCGCCAGCACGCTGATCACCATGGCACTGGACCGGGGCAGCGCCAGTGCCACCAGACAGCCACGGCCCACACCTTCACGCAGGAGCAGCCGGGCTAGCTGGTTCGCCCGGGCATTCACCTCTTCGTAGGACTGGATGTCGCCGTTCGAGACGATCGCCGGGCTGCTTGGCCGACCGCGTACTGTCCGCTCCCACAGTTCGGACAGCGTGCCCGGTGCCGTCTGTTGGCTAAAAGCTCTGCTCAGCCCCTTGTCGCGCACACCGCCCCCTGTTGAATATCACCATGGTTGGACCACCATTAATTCCTCACGCCAGTGGAACACAACGCGCCGGATTATCGAAAGGAGTCACGCACCGAGCGATTCAAACACTCCTCGGTACCGCCGTAAAGCGCCTGACTCCGCACTTGAACACCTTGCATCGAAAGGAAGTCCGCACCGCCACGACGGCCAGGGACTATATGACCAGGCATTTATGACCAGGCCCGCATTACGGGTACGCGAGCACGTGAATACGCGTTTATCTGGCTACGTGCTTTCCGTCGCCGTCGGCACCCGACGGCGACGGAGAGGCGGTGTTCAACTGCCCGATTCGAGCAGTTGAACGTTCCGCGGCCACTCCGACCGGACCGCCTCTTCCCCTCAGGCCGTGTCCCGTCCCGCGAGCTGGTCGGCCAGTTGCTGCCATGCGGCGGCGCACTCGCGGGCCATGTCGATCACGGTGACGCGGCAGTGCTCGGGCAGGCTGTCCGCGATCTGGGCGATCTGTTCGACGCCACCCGGGGCGGCGCCGTCGAGCAGCCGGAGCAGGCGTCGGCCGACGTCGGTGAACCGCAGCGAGGGGTCCTTGCGCAGGCTCTGCAACACGCGACTGTAGTCCGGAGCGGTCCGCTGCGTCGCCATCACCGGGCGTGCTTTCAGGGCCGCCTGCTGTCGGGCGGTGATGGCCGGCTCGCCCCGCCGCAGCCTGGCGCGCACATTGCTGGCGGTGCCCACGGAGATCCCGGCCGTGCGGGCCACTTCGCGGACCGAGGCGTTCGGGTTCCGGGTCAGCAGGTCGCAGGCGCGCTGCCGTCCGTCCGTGCCGTCGGTGGGCCTGCTCCGGCCGTCCTGGCCGGTCCTGCGCTCGGCCGCTCCCGCGATGGACGGTGCCCGCAGCGATGCCACGGTGCTGGCCGCCAGACCCGTGGTCCTGGCGATCTTCCGGTCGGACCAGTGCGGGTGCGAATCCATGATCCGCGTGGCGGCGGACCTGCGCTCGGCCATCGTCAACGGCAGGCCGTGCGTACGGTTCAGCTCCACCGCGAGGACGAAGGCATCGGCCGGGGAGCAGTCGTCGACGAAGACGACCTCGACCGATTCGTCGCCACGGAATCGAGACGCCCATAACCGGTGCATTCCGTCGATGACCCGCCGCGTCTCGCGGTGCACGACGATCGGCGGCAGCTTTTCCTCTGTCTCGGCCAGCCTGTGGATGTGCTCGGTGCTTTCGCCGGTTCGCAGCAGTTCGGAGGGCGGCAACAGAGAATCGATCGGGACGCGCTCTTCTGCCTCACCTAATTTGAGCGACAGCGGCGCGACCCTCTCATCGCCCCCGTTAATCATGTGACCCCCATCGGACATGATGATCCGGCCCCGGATCAGCGCGCGTAGAGCACCCTTGATCGGCGGCAGATATCGGCCAGGCTCAGCTCTGCTTGCTTGCTCAACGACCCATGTGGCCCGCGTCCAGAACGATCACCGTCATTCCTGACGTATGCACATCTCCACGGTATTCGGAATCACTGATTCCGCTCGACGTGGCTCGAAGGTGATCTGCGGCGAACCCATTCCTGATCTTTCCCGCTCGATTCTAAGACAATGTCTCGATCGATAGCGGGCCCGTAAACCCCGGCATCGGGATATTCGAGCGGCGGTCGACGGGCGGCAGCCGCAACCTCAAGCGCGTCGACGGTGCCCGGCCGGGTGGGGCTGTCCTGACACGCGGGACCGCCCGGGCGGGTGAGCCTGCGGGCACGGCAGGATGCCGATGCCGGACCGGGCCGCCGCACACTCGGCGACCGGTCGGAAGTCACCACCCGGGAGCCGGACTTCGATGCGGCGGACGTGAAGGCCTCGCCCCGGCGTGGGCGCGAGGCGGGGCTCGGGGGGCTCTCAAGAGGCTTTCGAGAGGCCGCGATGCGCGCCCGGTCAGATGGCTTCGTCGACGACGAGGGAGATCCATTCCGTCAGGGTCAGATTGCTTCGCCGTGCCGCCTCGCGCCATCGCTCCAGACGCAACTCGTCCAGCTGGAGGCTGAGCTGCACCTGGCGCCGCAGATCATCCTGTTCGGCCGACATGCTTGCCCGGATCTGCTTGCGCAGCTCGTTCCTCGACCAGTTCAGGCGTACCGAGAAGTCGAGCCAGTGGTCCTGTTCCGCCTCCGAGAGAGCGGCCACTTCCATGTGATGCTGGAAGGTAAGACTGTCTCGCCGGCGAGACGGCTCGAATTTCCTCGCCACCCATGCGTAATTCCGCAGCGTTTGATAGTCGAGCTTGGTCTCCCTCATCGCCCGACGATATCGGTCGCCGTACTGGTTCTGGCCGAACACCAGCCAGTCACCGATCCACCAGGCCGAGGAATTGGATACCGCGAGGATCCGTCCGCCGAGGCGGCACCATGCCTCCAGGGAGAGATCATGCGGAATCTCCAGCCTGGTCCGCTCGGCCGAGACCTCGGGACCGAGATACGAGACGTGTCTTGAATCCCTGCCGTCAACAGGGGGCACCTTGCCCGCCGTCGACCGCACCGAAGTGGCACCACAACCCGCAGCTTTCGAGGCTGTCTGACCAGACGCGATCATGATGTCTCCCGTTTCCGTCGTCAGGACAACCAAGTCGGCGTGGCCTGGGGATGTCTGAGACACGCCGCTTCGACCGAGCGATCTTTAGGTTAACGCCATGCGCCTTCAGGCCGTGCATGAGCCACTGACACATGCCCTTTGAGCGGCCTTTTCTTCACGATCCCCGCACGGAGACGTGAAGGTGATCACCGCTCATACGACGTGCAGGATGGCCGAGATTTGCCGTTTGCCTCTCCGGACACCAGGGGAAGAGGCCGACGCCGCCACCCAAGGTGAGGTAAAAGATTAATCAACCATCGCTTTACCAGCCCGGCGTGACCCGGCCCGACCCACAAAAGATCAAACACACAACCCCCGTTCCCGCATTAACCGAGGCGGCACGAGGCAGCAATTTCGGACATGCGGGAAGAGCTCGGGCTCGCTCAAGTGTAGCCGCCGAGCACGGGATAAAGCCAAGGCGGATTTGAAATGCCGTGTATGGAGCACGGCATGACGGCCCGAAACTTTGTGCGCCCGTCATGACTGTGCCCCGCGCCCTCACGGTCATGGAAAACGGCCCGCCGCCTGCCCCGGCGCCGACGAGACCGGCGACGCGGCAGGCGGCGGGCCGTGGCCGCTCCGGTGGGCGTGATGGTCAGATGTCGATCCGGGACCGGTCGAGCGTGGCGGCGGAGGTGGTGATGAACTCCTTGCGGGGTGCCACGTCGTTGCCCATCAGCAGGTCGAACACGCCTTCCGCGGCTTCCAGGTCGGTGAGGTTGATCCGGCGCAGGGTGCGGTGGCGCGGGTCCATCGTGGTTTCGGCGAGCTGGTCGGCGTCCATCTCGCCGAGGCCCTTGTAGCGCTGGATGGAGTCCTTGTACCGGATGTTCCTGCTCTGGAGGTCGAGGAGCGTCTCGCGCAACTCACGGTCGGAGTACGTGTAGACGTACTTGTCCTGGCCCTTCCTGGGCTGGATCAGCTCGATGCGGTGCAGGGGCGGCACAGCGGCGAAGACGCGCCCTGCCTCGACCATGGGCCGCATGTACCGGTGGAAGAGAGTCATGAGCAGGGTGCGGATGTGGGAGCCGTCGACGTCGGCGTCGGTCATCATGATGATCTTGCCGTAGCGGGCCGCGTCGAGGTCGAAGGTCCGGCCCGAGCCTGCCCCTATGACCTGGATGATCGCGCCGCACTCGGCGTTCTTCAGCATGTCCGCCACGGAGGACTTCTGGACGTTGAGGATCTTGCCGCGGATCGGCAGCAGGGCCTGGAACTCGGAGTTGCGGGCCAGCTTGGCCGTGCCGAGGGCGGAGTCCCCCTCGACGATGAACAGTTCACTGCGCTCCACGTCGTCGCTGCGGCAGTCGGCGAGCTTGGCGGGCAGCGAGGAGGATTCCAGGGCCGTCTTGCGGCGCTGGGCGTCCTTGTGCTGACGGGCCGCGATCCGCGTACGGGCGGCGGCGACGGCCTTCTCCATGACCGCACGGGCCTGCTGGGCGGCGTCCCGCTTGGTGGAGGTCAGGAACCCCTTCAGCTCCTTGCTGAGCACGGCGTTGACGATGCGGCGGGCCGCCGAGGTGCCGAGAACCTCCTTGGTCTGGCCCTCGAACTGCGGCTCGGCGAGCCGGACCGTGACGACCGCGGTGAGGCCCTCCAGGGCGTCGTCCTTGAAGATGTCGTCCTCGGCGACGCGCAGCAGCTTCTTGGCGCGCAAGGCCTCGTTCATCGTCTTGGCGACGGCCTGCTCGAAACCGGCGACGTGGGTGCCGCCCTTGGGGGTGGCGATGATGTTGACGAAGGAGCGCAGGGTGGTGTCGTAGCCGGTTCCCCAGCGCAGGGCGACGTCCACGCCCAGTTCCCGCGTGACCTCGGTGGGCGTCATCTGGCCGTGCTCGTCCAGGACCGGGACCGTCTCCTTGAAGGTGCCCTGTCCGCTGAAGCGGAGGACGTCGCAGACCGGCCTGTCGCCCGCGAGGTATTCGCAGAACTCGCTGATGCCGCCGTCGAACCGGAAGGACTCCTCGCCCTTGCTGCCGCCGTCGCCGAGCCCGAACTCGTCCCGCACCACGATGGTCAGGCCCGGCACCAGGAACGCCGTCTGACGGGCCCGCTGGTGCAGGGTCTCCAGGGAGAGCTTGGCGTCCTTGAGGAAGATCTGCCGGTCCGCCCAGTAGCGCACGCGCGTGCCGGTGCGGTTCCTGGGGACCTTGGCGGTCTGGCGCAGGCCCTGGCCCGGGGTGAAGGCGGCGCTGGAGCCGGGGCCGGTGTAGGTGCCGGGTGTGCCGCGGCGGAAGCTGATGGCGTGCGTGCGGCCGTGGCGGTCGACCTCGATGTCCAGGCGCGCGGACAGCGCGTTGACCACCGAGGCGCCGACGCCGTGCAGGCCACCGGAGGCGGCGTAGGAGCCGCCGCCGAACTTTCCGCCCGCGTGCAGCTTGGTGTAGGCGATCTCGACTCCGGACAGGCCGGTACGGGGCTCGGTGTCCACGGGGATGCCGCGGCCGTTGTCGGTGACCTCCACGGAGCCGTCGTCGTGGAGGATGACCTCGATGTGGTCGCAGGCTCCGGCCAGGGCCTCGTCGACGGCGTTGTCGATGATCTCCCACAGGCAGTGCATCAGACCGCGGCTGTCGCTGGATCCGATGTACATGCCGGGGCGTTTGCGTACGGCTTCGAGCCCTTCGAGCACCATCAGGTGCCGGGCGGTGTAGTCGGAGCCGTCCTGCGGGCGGCTGCCGGCGGCCGGGGCGGAAAGTGTGCTCACGCGGTGCTCTCCTGGGCAACAGGGTGTGGGCTACTGGGTCTGGGCTACTGGGTGTGGGCTACAGAGGGTAGAGGCGGCGCGGCCCGGTTCGGGCGCTTCGGTGGAGCCGGAGCCCTGAGGGGGCACGGCGTCAGATGTCCAGGAAGCGGACGTCCTTGGCGTTGCGCTGGATGAAGTGGCGGCGGGCCTCGACGTCCTCGCCCATCAACACGGAGAAGAGGTCGTCGGCGACGGCCGCGTCATCGAGGGTGACCTGGCCGAGGACCCGGTGGTCGGGGTCCATGGTGGTGACGCGCAGTTCTTCGGCGTTCATCTCGCCAAGGCCCTTGAAGCGCTGGACGGAGTCGTCCTTGACACGGCGGCCGTCCTCACGGCCCCGGTCCAGGAGCAGGTTGCGTTCGCGGTCGGAGTAGGCGTACTCGACCTGGTCCCGGCTCCACTTGATCTTGTACAGCGGGGGGCGGGAGAGATGGACGTGGCCCCTCTCGATCAGCGGCCGCATGAAGCGGAACAGGAAGGTCAGCAGCAGGGTGTTGATGTGCTGTCCGTCGACGTCGGCGTCCGCCATCAGAATGATCTTGTGGTAGCGGAGCCGGGTGATGTCGAAGTCCTCGTGCACGCCGGTACCGAACGCGGAGATCATCGACTGGACCTCCTGGTTGTGCAGGATTCTGTCGATACGGGCCTTCTCCACGTTCAGGATCTTTCCGCGGATCGGCAGGATCGCCTGGTACTGCGGGTTGCGGCCGGACTTGGCCGAGCCGCCCGCGGAGTCTCCTTCGACGATGAAGATCTCCGACATCGCGGGGTCGTTGGACTGGCAGTCGGAGAGCTTGCCCGGCAGCGCCGCCGTCTCCAGGAGGCCCTTGCGGCGGGTCAGGTCACGCGCCTTGCGGGCCGCGACCCGGGCCGTGGCCGCCTGGATGGCCTTGCGCACGATGTCCGCGACCTCATTGGGGTTGCGGTCGAACCAGTCACTCAGGTGCTCGTGGACGACCTTCTGCACGAAGGTGCGCGCCTCGGTGTTGCCGAGCTTGGTCTTGGTCTGGCCCTCGAACTGCGGCTCGCCGAGCTTGACCGAGATGATCGCCGTCAGGCCCTCGCGGATGTCCTCGCCGGAGAGGTTCGCGTCCTTCTCCCGCAGCAGCTTCTTCTCCCGCGCGTAGCGGTTGACCACGGTGGTCAAGGCCGTACGGAAGCCCTCCTCGTGGGTGCCGCCCTCGTGGGTGTGGATGGCGTTGGCGTAGGAGTACACGCTGTCGGTGTACTGGCCGTTCCACTGCAACGCGACCTCGGCCGACAGCAGCCGCTCCATGTCCTGCGCGGCGATGGTGATCACCGAGGGGTGGACCGGCTCGCCCTTGCGGGCGTTGAGGTAGGCGACGAAGTCGGTGATGCCGCCGTCGTAGCGGTAGGAGACCGTCTTGGCCGCCGGGTCCGCGTCGGCCTCGTCCGCCGCGGCCGTGGCGCGCGCCTCGGGCCGTTCGTCGGTGAGCGTCAGGGTGAGCCCCCGGTTGAGGAAGGCCATCTCCTGGAAGCGCCTGGCCAGCGTCTCGAAGGAGTACTCGGTGGTCTCGAAGATCTCGCCGTCGGCCCAGAACGTCAGCGAGGTGCCCGTACGGGAGGTGGCCTCGTGCCGGGCCAGCGGGGCGACGGAAGCGCCGTCCCTGTAGTCCTGTGTCCACCGGTGGCCGTCGGTCCAGATCTCCGCCGAGAGCCGGGTCGACAGCGCGTTGACCACCGAAAGGCCCACCCCGTGCAGACCGCCGGAGACCGCGTATCCGCCGCCCCCGAACTTCCCGCCCGCGTGCAGCACGGTCAGCACCACCTCGACGGCGGGGCGCTTCTCCACCGGGTGCATGCCCACCGGGATGCCGCGGCCGTTGTCGACCACCCGCACCCCGCCGTCGGCCAGGATCGTCACGTCGATCCGGTCGGCCACCCCCGCGAGCGCCTCGTCCACGGAGTTGTCCACGAGCTCCTGCACCAGGTGGTGCAGGCCCCGCTCCCCCGTGGAGCCGATGTACATCCCGGGCCGCTTGCGCACGGCGTCCAGGCCGTCCAGGACAGTGATCGCGTTCGCGTCGTACGCCGCCGCCTCCGCATGCCCCGGGAGCTGGGGAGCGGGGACGCCGGAGACGGTCGGGGTCTCGTAGGTGGTCACGGATGCTCTCTTTCGGGCAGGGCGGACCGCGCTCGCGCACTGCGGTGCGAAGGCGGCGCCGAGGTGCGGAAGCGGCCGGACAGCTGGCGAAGACAGGCACGGCAGCCTGACGGGGACCCCTAAAGCGGGCGGGCCGGGGGCCGTTGGCTGCCGGGCGCCCTCCGGAGTGCCTGCCGGGGCGCTGCACAACATACCGGAGGCGTCGTTGACCACAGAGGCCGGAAGGCCTTCAGAAGCCTCCCTGCGCCTCGCATGAAGGGAGAGGCTATCCCCCCTGCATCAGATGTCCAAAAAGGCGCCAGGAGGCCATCCAGGACGCTTCACGGTGCCTTGTCGCGCACCGCTCCACGTCCCGACTTCCGGCGTGACCCTGCGCGGGTCGCCGGTCGCGCTGTGTGGCCGCGGTATCTCGGCCGTAGACACAGGACCACCCGTCACCGGACGCGGGCCACCGCCGCGTAGATCCCGCTGCTCTCCGCGTCCGGACGCGGGGTGCCGTTGAACCAGTCGGGGGCCGTCACGAGGCCCGGTTCCACGAGGTCGAGTCCGTCGAAGAAGCGGGCGACCTCGGCGCGGGTGCGGAAGCCGAGCCGGATGCCGCCCTTCGCGTACTCCGCGGTGACTTGCCGCGAGAGTTCCGGGAAGAGGTCGGAGGAGGCGTGGGAGAGGACCAGATGGCTGCCTGAGGGCAGGGCGTCGACCAGGGTGCGCACGATGCCGTACGGGTCCTGCTCGTCGGGCAGGAAGTGCATGAGCGCGATGACGGAGAGGGCGATCGGGCGCCCGAAGTCCAGCAGGGTGCGTGCGTGTTCGAGTATCTCGAGCGGGGCGCGGACGTCGGCCTGGATGTAGTCGGTCATGCCCTCGGGGCGGCTGACCAGAAGGGCCTCCGCGTGACGCAGCACGATGGGGTCGTTGTCCGCGTAGACGACGCGCGCGGAGGGCACGATCTCCTGGACGATCTGGTGCAGGTTCGGTGCGGTGGGGATTCCGGTGCCGATGTCGAGGAACTGGTCCACGCCCTGGGTGGCGAGCCACGCGGTCGCGCGGTGCATGAACGCGCGGTTCTGCCGTGCGGCGTCCTTCGCCTCCGGCGGCAGCTTCTCGCCGACCGCCTCGTCGACGGGGTAGTTGTCCTTGCCGCCGAGCAGCCAGTCGTAGACGCGGGCAGGATGCGGGCTGCTGGTGTCGATCGTCTGGATCGTCTGCTTGGGTGCGCCTGCGGTCATGGCCTACTCCGTTGCTACGGCGGAACGGTTGGGCCGCGCAGTCTGCCACAGCAGCATCATCCTGCCATCGCCGACGGCGGTATCGTCCGGCGTCCGAGGGCGAACGGGGACCGCGCTCACGTCGATACGGGCAACGCGGCGAGACCGCGTACCAACCGGGTGCGCCGCCACTCCAGTTGATCCGGCGGGACGGCCAGGCGGAGGCCGGGGAAGCGGGTCAGGACTGCTCGCAGGGCGATGTCCGCCTCGGTCTTGGCGAGAGCCGCGCCCAGGCAGCGGTGGATGCCGTGGCCGAAGGCCAGATGGGCGGCGGCGTCGCGGTCCAGGTCGAGCCGGTCCGGCGACGCGAACCGCTCCGGGTCCCGGTTGGCCGCCCCCAGGGCGATGCCCACCGGGACCCCTGCGGGGATGTCGCAGCCGCCGAGGGTGAGGGCCTGCGTGGTGTACCGGAAGGTGGCCGTGGCCACCGGCGAGTCGTACCGCAGCAGCTCGTCCAGCGCGGCGGGGATCTCCTCGGGACGCCGTCGCAGACGATCCAGCTCGCGGGGGTGTTCCAGCAGGGCCAGGACGGCGGTGCCGAGCAAGTTGGTCGTGGTCTCGTGACCGGCCAGCAGCAACAGCACGGCCAGGGAGCAGAGTTCCTCCTCGCTGAGGCCGTCGTCGGCGTCACGCGCCACGATGAGCCGGTCGAGGAGGGCGTTTCCGGGTGCCAGACGCTTGGCGGCGATGAGGCCCGTCATATAGTCGGCCAGCGCGTGTGAGGCGGCGTCGACGGCATCGGGGTCCCCCGCCGAGAACAGTTGCGCGGAGAGCCCCCGCACCTCTCCCCGGTCGGCGTGCGGGACGCCGAGCAACTCGCAGATCACGACCACCGGCAGGGGCAGCGCCAGGCCCGTCACGAAGTCGAGCCGCTCGCCGACCGGCCAGTCGTCCAGGAGTTCTTCGGCGGTACGGGCGATGAAGGGGCGCAGCGCCTCGACGGCCCCGGTGGTGAACTCCCTGGTCACCAGCTTGCGCAGCCGGGTGTGCTGGGGCGGGTCGGTGGCCAGCATGGTGTGGGCGACCGCGGGGTGCAGGCGGCGCCCTGATTCCTTGCCCGCGAAGAAGGCGGCCGTGTCCTTGGAGAGCCGGGCGTCTCCCAGGGCCTGGCGGGCTTCGGCGTGCCCAGTCACCAGGTAGCCGGGGCGTCCGCCGGAACCGTCCGGTACGGGCTGCACCGGGCAGACCGACCGCAGGGCCGCGTAGGCGGGGTAGGGGTCCTGGAGGAAACGGGGGTCCCGCGTCGGGTCGGTCATGTCGTGCGGCTCCCACCTGTTCCTGCTTGCCCCTGCTTGTTCCTGGCTGTTCCTGCATGCCCCTGATTGTTCCTGCGGGGCGTCCCGGACGGCGCCGCGCGGTGTGCCCGGTGCGGGCGGCGTCGGCATGCACCATCAGAAGAAGTTACCCGGAGCCCGCCCGTCGGAAAGTCGCCTGCCGATGCATTGACCGGCTCCGCGCTTCGCGCTTGGATCGCGTGAGTCCCGCGCACTGCGGTGCCGGGGCTCCACTCGGCACCGGTCACGAGGGCTTCACGAGGGCTTGAGGGGGGCGGTGGCCGTCCTCGGGCCGAAGGGGGAACCACCTGATGAGACCCGCGTCAAAGATCCGCATGTCCGTCGGCCTCGCGGCCGTCCTCACCTGTCTCGCCTCTCCCGCGTGGGCGTCGAGCGGCGACCAGGCTCCGCGCACCGAACGCATCTCCGTCGCACCCGATGGCACCGGCGGCAATCACCATTCGGTCGATCCGACGGTCAGCGCGGACGGGCGGGTGGTCGCCTTCATGTCCTCGGCGACCAACCTGGTGCCCGGGACGGACATGCCCAACAACGTCTTCTACCGGACGGCTCCCGGTGCGCCCCTGAAGCGTGTGGTGCTGCCGGGCGAGTCGACGATGGCGCCCAGGGTGTCCGCTTCGGGGCACCACATGACGTTCACCTCGTACTCGGCCCCGAGCCAGAAGTACTCCGTACACGTGATGGATCTGCGCACCGGGCACATCGAACCCGTGGCGCCCGCCCTTCCGGGAGGCTATCGCGCCTACTACGGCGCCGCCCCGCTCAGCGCGAACGGGCGCTACCTCGCCTTTGTCGCCAGGACCGCCGCCGACGAGAACGGGGTGACCCGCTGCCGGATCATGCTCCTGGACCGCCGCAGTCAGCGGCTGTGGCGGGCGGGACCGTCCACGGCACGTGGCTGCCAGGACATCTCCCTGAGTGCCGACGGCCGCAAGGTGGCCTATCAGGTCGGCTATACGGGGCCGTCGGACGACGACAAGGCGGACATCCTGGTGTACGACCGTGTGACCGGCAAGACCGTGCAGGCCGATGTCACCCACGACGGGGCACCGGCCGACAGGTCGGCGCTGGCCCCGGTGCTCAGCGACGACGGCTCCAAGGTCGGCTTCAACTCGGTGGCCACGAACCTGGTCCCGGGCACCGACCCCAACGGGGACACCAGTACGTCCTGGAACGCCTTCGTCCGCGATCTGCGCACCGGCACGCTTCAGCGCTACGACGGCCACTCCCCCACCGATGTCACCCTGGTGTCGGACCTGTCGGCGGACGGTTCGAAGCTGCTCCTCAACACGGCCGACGCCCACCACGTCTCCCTGGGCCTGATCCTGCGCGATGTGCGCACCGGTCATGAGGAGTTGCTCTCGCCGGGTCAGGACGGCAGGCCCGTCACCGTGGGCCGTGCGGCGCTCAGCGCGGACGAGTCGACGGCCGTCTTCGACTCCTACTACCCCGGCCTGGTGCCCGGTGACAACAACCTGATCGGCGATGTCTTCGTGCGCACCCTGCGCTGAGCCGACGTCCGCCCCGGTGCGTGCCGAGCGGCGCGCACCGGGGCGGACGGCGGGATCACCTGCCCTGGGGAAGCGCCAGGGTGAACGGCGGAAGGTCGGGCTTGCACTTCGCCCCGTCCGTCGCCTTCAGATCGACGAGATACTGCCCGACAAGCCGGTTCATGCACAGGCTCTGGAAGAGGGTGCCGCCATGGCCCCAGCCTTCCAGGGTCGCCACGCGCGCGTTGGGGAAGTGGTTGGCGAACGGCCGGGTGGACTCGTACGGCGTCGCCGGGTCGAAGCGGGTGCCGACCACCATCACCGGTGCCTTGACCTTCTGCTTCCAGCCACCCTTGTAGGCGTCGCGGTCCTCATTGCCGATGACCGAACAGGAAATGCCCTGCCAGGCGCGGTAGCGGCCGAAGTGGGGGCCCTTGGCGGCGTCGGCCTCCGCCGGGAAGCCCTTCGTGCTCTTCGGGTTGCGGGTGTCGACGCACAGGCTCGCCAGCGTCTCGCCCTTGGAGGCGAACTTCTTGTCCCGCGCGATGCGCAGGAACGCGCTCACCCCGGCCGTCGGCTGCTTGATGCGGTCACCGGCGGTGGCCACGGCCGCGAACACATCGGCCAGAACGTTCCACTTCACCGGGGTGTACATCCCGGTGAAGAGCGTTTCGACCGCGTACTGGTAGGTGATCTCGATCGGCGCCCCGCCGGGCACGTCGACCGTCACCGGACGGGTCTTCAGGCGCTGGAGCGTCCGCTCCATGACCTGCTTCGGATCGCCCAGCTTGGCCAGCGAGCAGCGGGCCGGGCCCGCCTCCTTGCACAGCCGCAGGAACTCGCCGTAGGTGCGGCTGGACGCCCAGCCCTGGCCGGTCCGGGTCACCACCGAGCGCTTGTCACCATTGGCTCCCGTGTAGCCCTCCGGCTCGACGGTGCCGTCGAACATCATGGCGCGCACGTTGTCGGGGAAGAGCTTGGCGTAGGTGGCGCCCAGAAAGGTGCCGTACGAGTAGCCCGCGTAGGTGAGCTTCTTGTCGCCGACGGCCTGGCGGAGCAGATCCATGTCCCGGGCGACGTTCGCCGTCGAGGCGTGCTCGATCTTCTCCCGTGACTGCTTCAGACACCCCTTCGGCACCTCCAGAATGCGGCGCTCGAACGGCTTCTCCTGCGCCTTGGTGAAGGGGAAAAGCGTGGCCTTGGCCAGCGCGGCGTTCTCCTTCTCGGGGCTGGTGAAACAGGTGATCGGGTCCGATGCCCCGACACCGCGCGGGTCGAAGCCGATGATGTCGAAGCGGGCGCGCACGGCCGGGTCGTACGCGATCTTGCCCGTGCCCTGCACGAAGTCGACCCCGGAGCCGCCGGGGCCGCCCGGGTTGACGAACAGTGAGCCGATGCGCTTGCCGGGGTCGGTCGCGCGGAGCCTGGTCAGGGCGATCGTGGTCGTCGCGCCGCGCGGGTGGTCGTAGTCGGTGGGCACCTTCGTGGTCGCGCACTGGAAGTCGTTCAGCTCGGGCTTCCCGCAGGACTTCCAGTCGATCGTCGGAACCGGTATGGCGCTCCTCGCGCCCGGCCGGGCCGGGCGCGAGGAGCGCCAWRYGGCGGCGGTGAGTCCGAGGACGGTGGCGATGCTCAATGCCAGGGCTGTGGTGCTCCGTGTGACACGTGGACGGGACATGGTGCGCTCCTTGCTCAGTGGGGGGAACTGCGGTGCTGTCAGTTGGCTTGGGGGGGCGGGCTGTTCTCGTGCTGACGGCCGCCCAGGTGGCGGGCGAGGAAGCCCTCGACGGCCCGGTACACGTCGATGAGGTTCTCCGGGTTCTGGAAGCGGTGGCCCTCATCGGCCTTGACCAGGTACTCCACCTCGACCCCGCGGGCGCGTACGGCCTCGACCACGAGGTCGGACTCCGCCTGCACCACCCGGACGTCGTTGGCGCCCTGGATGACCATCAAGGGGGCGCGGATCTGGTCCACCTTGGTGATCGGTGAGCGGGCCCGCATGTGGGCCTCGTCCTCCGCCACCTCGGGGTCGCCGACGTAGGTGAGGAAGTTGTTGCCGATCAGGGGGCGGGCGAACGTCGGCAGGGTGCGGATGAAGTTCGCCAGGTCGGAGATGCCGCACAGGTCGACCGACGCGGCGAAGACACCCGGGGTGAAGGTGGCCGCGACCAGGGCGGAGTAGCCGCCGTAGGAGCCGCCGAAGATGCCCACGCGCTCCGGGTCGGCATAGCCCTCCCTGACCGCCCAGTCGACGGCGTCGATGAGGTCGTCGTGCATCCGGCCCGCGAACTCGCCGATGGCGGCGCGGGTGAAGGCCGTGCCGTAGCCGGATGAGCCGCGCATGTTGACCTGGAGGACGGCGTAGCCGCGGTTGGCCAGCAGCTGCACCCGCGGCTCGTAGCCGGGGGCGTCCCGGAACCAGGGCCCGCCGTGCACGAGCAGCACCAGCGGCAGTCGCTTGGGCGCGACACCGACCGGCAGCGTCAGGTACGCGTGGACCTTCAGCCCGTCGCGGGAGATGAAGGACACCGGCCGCTTCTCCGCCAGCGTCGCCGGATCGAGGTGCGGGAACGGGCGGAAGAGTTCACGGCTCTCACCGGTCTCGTGATCATAGAAGTAGGTGACGCCGTGGTCGGTGTCGTGGGTGAAGCTCACCACCCAGCGCCGCCCCTCGGCGTCGGAGGAAACGGCGGCCAGGTCACCTTCGGACAGCGCGGACAGACGCTCGTACACGGCGGCGAAGTGCGGGTCGAGCGCGTGGATGACCTGACGCTCGCCCAGATAGCGGAGCCCGCGAATCTCCCCGGTGCTCTCGTCGAGGATCAGCGGCGAGGGGAACATCTCGTTGACCCCGCTGCGGGTGTCGAGCTCGTACGTGGGGTGGCTGTCGACCACCGTCTCCTCGCCGGTGGCGACATCGAGCCGGGTCAGGCGGATGAGGTCGCTGCCCTTGTTGGAACCGAGCCAGATGCCGGTTCCGTCGGGCGTGACGGTGCTCGGGGTGAGGCCCATCGGCAGATCGGCGCCCTCGTAGGCGGCGATCAGCCGCGAGGTGCCGGTGGCCGCGTCCCAGGAGTGGATCTCGTGGCCCCCGGCCGGGGGGACCACGGTCGCGAACAGTTCCCCGTTCCGTCCGCACAGCCAGCCCCCGATGTGGCCGGGGTTCTCCGCGAGCGTGGTGTGCTCGCCGGTCGCGATGGTGATGCGGTGGACGTCGAACTGGTCCGGGCGGCGCTGGTTCAGCGCGGCGACGAGGGTGCCCGGCAGGCCGCCCGGCTGCCAGAAGTCCATGGTGCGGACGCCGGGGAAGGGCGTGAGGTCCACCGCCGGAGCGTCCGGGTTCGCCAGGTCGACCCGGAAGATGTGCCAGTTCTCGTCGCCGTCGCCGTCCTGGGTGTAGAGCAGCCAGCGCGGGTCGTCCGTCCAGTGGAAGCTGTGGACGTCCCGGTGGTGGTCGTGGGTGACGCAGACGGCGTCGTCGTCGGTGCCGACGCCACGTATCCAGACGTTGAGCCGACCCCGCTCCGGGGCGAGGTAGGCGATCTTCGTGCCGTCCGGCGAGATCGATCCGTCCGTGGCGACCGGGGTCGTACAGAAGTCCTCGACCGGGATGAGGG
>NZ_JASKYR010000699.1:0-3488 GCF_041028215.1 Streptomyces flavofungini | reverse complement strand
ATCTCGTACTTGGCGCCCACGTCGATGCCGCGCGTCGGCTCGTCGAGGATCAGGACCTCGGGGTCGGAGTGGATCCACTTGCTCAGGACGACCTTCTGCTGGTTGCCGCCGGAGAGCCTGCCCACCTGCTCGAAGACGGTGGGCGTCTTGATGTTCATCGACCTGCGGTAGCGCTCGGAGACCTGCCGCTCGTGGTGCTCGTCGACGACGCCGCGCCGCCGCATGCCGGTCAGCGAGGCCAGGGAGACATTGCGGTTGATGTTGTCGATGAGGTTGAGGCCGTACCGCTTGCGGTCCTCGGTGACGTAGGCGATACCGGCGTCGACGGCCGCGGGCACCGTCCTGGTGTCCACCGGGCGGCCGTGCACCGCCACGGACCCGGCGACGTACTGGCCGTAGGACCGCCCGAAGACGGACATCGCCAGTTCCGTGCGGCCCGCGCCCATCAGGCCCGCGATGCCGACGATCTCGCCGCGCCGGACGGTCAGCGACACGTCGTCGACGACCGTGCGCTGGTGGTCGACCGGGTGACGCACCGTCCAGCCCTCGACGGTCAGGGCGAGCTCGTCCGCGCCGTAGCCCTCGTAGGGGGTGCGTTCGGGGAAGCGGTGGTCGAGGTCGCGGCCGACCATGCCCCGGATGATGCGGTCCTCGGAGAGTTCGGCCCGCGCTCGCGGGGACCGCCGTACCGTCAGCGACTCGATGGACCGCCCGTCGCGCAGGATCGTCACCGCGTCGGTGATCTGCCGGATCTCGTTCAGCTTGTGCGAGATGACGATGCTGGCGATGCCCTGCTCGCGCAGCTCCACGATGAGGTCGAGGAGCTTCGCGCTGTCCTCGTCGTTGAGCGCCGCCGTCGGCTCGTCGAGGATCAGCAGCCGCACCTCCTTGGAGAGCGCCTTCGCGATCTCCACGAGCTGCTGCTTGCCGACGCCGATGTCGGAGACCGGTGTCTGCGGCTTCTCGCGCAGGCCCACCCGCTTGAGCAGGGCGCTCGCCCGCCGCAGGGTGTCGTTCCAGTCGATGAAGCCGTGCCTGGCCTGTTCGTTGCCGAGGAAGATGTTCTCGGCGATGGACAGCTGGGGGACGAGCGCGAGCTCCTGGTGGATGATCACGATGCCGCGGCGCTCGCTGGCCCGGATGTCCCTGAAGGCGACGGGCTCGCCCTCGAAGAGGATGTCGCCCTCGTAGCTGCCGTGCGGATGCACACCGCTGAGGACCTTCATCAGGGTCGACTTGCCCGCGCCGTTCTCCCCGCAGATCGCGTGGATCTCCCCGGGCCGCACGCTCAGCCGCACGTCGGAGAGGGCCTTGACGCCCGGGAACGTCTTGGTGATGCCCCGCATCTCAAGCAGCGGGGCGCTCACGAGAGCTGTCCCGCCGTGAAGTACCCCTCGTCGACGAGGAGCTTGGTGTTGGACTTGTCGACGCTCACCGGCTTGAGCAGGAAGGCGGGGACGGTCTTCTTGCCGTTGTTGTACGTCTTGACGTTGTTGACCTGGACCTTCTTGCCCGTCAGGACGGCGTCGCCCATCTTCACCGTCTGCTTGGCCAGCTTGCGCGTGTCCTTGAAGACCGTCTGCGTCTGCTCGCCCCGGATGATGGACTTCACCGACGCCAGCTCGGCGTCCTGCCCGGTGATGACCGGCAGCGGCTCGCTCCTCGTCCCGTATCCGGCGCTCTTGAGGGCGGAGATGATGCCGATGGAGATGCCGTCGTACGGCGAGAGCACCGCGTCCACGCGCCGGTCGCCGTAGCTCTTGGAGATCAGGTCGTCCATGCGCTTCTGCGCGGTGCCGCCGTCCCACTTCAGGGTGGTGGCCTGGGTGATCCTCGTCTGCTTGCTCCGCACGACGAGCCGACCGCTGTCGAGGTAGGGCTTCAGCACCTCCATGGCGCCGTTCCAGAAGTACTTCGTGTTGTTGTCGTCGGGGTCGCCCGCGAACAGCTCGACGGAGCGGGGGTCACCCGCGCCCTTACCGGGCTCGCCGAGCTTCAGCTTGTCGACGAGGTACTGGCCCTGGAGGCGGCCGACGCGCTCGTTGTCGAACGAGGCGTAGTAGTCGACGTTCTCCGTGCCGAGGATGAGCCGGTCGTACGAGATCACGGGGATGCCCGCGTCGTGGGCCTGCTTCAGGACGTCGGTGAGGGCCGAGCCGTTGATCGCGGCGATGACGAGCAGCCGGTGCCCCTTGGTGATCATGTTCTCGATCTGGGCGACCTGGTTCTCCACCTTGTCGTCGCCGTACTGGAGGTCGGTCTCGTAACCGGCCTTCTTGAACTGCTCCGCCATGTTCTTGCCGTCGGCTATCCACCGCTCGGAGGACTTGGTGGGCATCGCGAAGCCGATCGTGCCGCCCTTGCCGTCGTCCGGCCGGTACCGGCTGCCGCCCTTGGCCTCCTGGCCGCAGGCGGTGAGCGAGGCGGTGAGCAGCGCGGCGACGGCGGCGACGCCGAGGAGGCGGGTTCTCGTGGTGCTGCGGGTTTCGCGGGTGCGCATGGGGTCAGTCCCCTTCCGGGACGGGGAAACGGCGCAGTTCACCGGGGAGCCGCGAACCGAGCGGCGACATGCCGCCGTCCGCGCCGTGCCGGGCGAGCAGATCCAGGACGAGGCGGCCCCGCCGCACCCGCTCCCGGGCCGTGGCGAGGGCGTGCTCACGCAGATGGGCGCCGTACGGATAGATGCCGGCGGCCTTGGAGAGGCCGAACTTCACATACAGCGGGGCGCCGCGCCGGATCAGCTCGGCGACCTCGTACATCCGGACATAGCCGCCGAGGTCGTCGGGGGCCTCGACGTACATGTCCATGGGGGCCCGGCTGACCCGGCGGATCTCGGTGAGATGCGCGGGGGACAGATCGGAGGGCACATTGAGCGAGTCGGCGCCGAGCCGCTCGTACACGGCGTAGGAGGCCGGGTTCACCGGGCCGGTCAGCGCGGACAGCTTGAAGGTGGTGCCGGCGGGGAGCACTCCGGTGGCGCGCAGCCGGTGCAGCGTCCACAGCACGCCCTCGTCCGCGACGAGCAGGCACCGCACGCCGAGTTCCGTGGCGCGCACGGCGTCCTCGACGCAGCCCGCGAGCGCGTCGTGACCCCGGGCGCGCAGCCCCGCGCCCCCGGAGTCGGAGCGGGTGGAGCCGCCGATGTCCCAGGTGCCGCGCGGCCCGGTGAACAGGCAGAGCTCGATGCCGTGACCGGCGCAGGCGTCCGCCATCTCGGTGATCTCGACGTCCCGCAGCATCCAGACGCCGCTGCCCTGGCTGATCCGGTGCACCGGTACGTCGAGCCGCGCGCTCTCCTTGAGCACGGCGGCCAGCGCCTCCGGCCCCTCGACGGAGGGGATCTCGGTGCGCCACGTCCCGCCGTCGGGGAAGGTGTGGGGCGAGGCGTCGTCCGCCGCGCGGGGCGGCACGGGGTGCCCGATCCGGGCGAGAGCGTCGGCGCCGGGACGCCGGGGCAGGGAGGGGCCGGTCACGGGACTCCAATGTTC
>NZ_JASKYR010000698.1:0-3246 GCF_041028215.1 Streptomyces flavofungini | reverse complement strand
CGCCGACACCGACCGGCTGCACCAGGCCGCGCCCACCCGGACGGTGACCTCCGTGCCCGGCGGTGTGTGCGTACGGGCGTTGGCGAGGAGGTTGGCCACGGCCTGGTGCAGCCGGTCGGTGTCGGCGCGGACCAGGGCGGGTTCGCCGGGCCCCGGCAGTTCGAGCCGCCAGTGGTGGCCGGGACCCGCGGCGCGGGCGTCGCTGACGGCGTCGACGACGAGCGGCGCGAGGTCGCCGCTGCGGTACGCCGATGAGCGCACCCCGCCGCCGCCCGCCAGGTCCGCGCCCTCCTGCCGCTCGGCGTCGAGCCGCGCGAGCAGCAGCAGGTCCTCGACGAGCCCGGTCATCCGCTCGGCCTCGGACTCGATCCGCCCGAGGGCGTGCCGGGTGTCGGGGCCCGCGGACTCCCGGCCCCGCCGCGTCAGTTCGGCGTAGCCCCGGATCGAGGCGAGCGGCGTGCGCAGCTCGTGGCTGGCGTCCGCGACGAACTGGCGTACGCGCGTCTCGCTGCGCTGGCGGGCGTCGAGGGCGGAGTGGACGTGGTCGAGCATGCGGTTGAGCGCGGCGCCCACCTGGCCGACCTCGGTGTGCGGATCGGCGTCCGGGGCGCGCTCGTGCAGGGCGACCTCGCCGCTGTGCAGGGGGAGTTCGGAGACGCGGGTGGCGGTGGCGGCGATCCTGCGCAGCGGACGCAGGGCCACGCCGACCATCGCGGCACCGGCGAGCGAGGCGGCGGCGAGCCCGGCCGCGGTGACGCTGACCTCGACGACGATGAGCGTGTTCAGGGTGTTCGCGGCCTTGGCGGTCGGTACGCCGACGACGAAGTCGCCGTTGACGCCGGTCGCGTACGTGACGCGGTACTCGCCGAGGCCGGGGATGTCGGCGTTGTGCTCGGCGCCGTCCCTCGGCACGGAGGCGAGCGCGTCGGCCTGGGCGGCGGTGAGGCGGGTTGCGTCGGGCAGTTCGCCGACGCCCTCCGCCTCGGTGCTGACCAGGGCGCGCTTGATGGCACCGCCCTCGACCTCGGCGCCTATCGTGCCGATCTCCTGCGGGCCGCGCGAGACGAACTCCAGTGGGTCACGGGAGACCGGCGGGCCGCCGCCGTGCCGCCCCGGCAGGCCGTCGCGGGGCAGCACGGCGGGCCCGGCGGCCCGCGCCGCCACCTGTCCGAGCGCGTCGTCGAGCTGCTTGTACAGGTGCGACTTGAGGGCGATCGTGGTGACGGTCCCGATCACCGCGCAGACGACGGCGATCAGCGCGACGGCGGAGAGCACGAGCCGCGTCCGCAGGGTGCGGCGCCGGGGCGACCGTCTCACGGGGGCCCTCGGACTCACGAAGGAACGGGCACGGCGGACTTGATCAGGTAACCGGCGCCGCGCCGCGTGTGGATCATCGGCTCGCGCCCGGCGTCGATCTTCCTGCGCAGATACGAGATGTACAGCTCGACGACGTTGGCCTGGCCCCCGAAGTCGTAGTTCCACACCCGGTCGAGGATCTGCGCCTTGCTGAGCACGCGCCGGGGGTTGCGCATGAGGTAGCGCAGCAGCTCGAACTCGGTGGCGGTGAGGTGGATGGAGTCCCCGCCCCGGGTCACCTCGTGGCTGTCCTCGTCGAGGGTCAGATCGCCCACGACCAGCGTCGATGTGCTCCGCTTGCCGGCGGCACCGGCGCGCCGGATGAGCCCGCGCAGCCGCGCCACGACCTCCTCCAGGCTGAACGGCTTGGTGACGTAGTCGTCGCCGCCCGCCGTGAGCCCGGCGATGCGGTCCTCCACCGCGTCCTTCGCGGTCAGGAACAGCACGGGCACGTCCGGCATCTCGCGGCGCAGTCTGCCGAGGACGGAGAGGCCGTCCATGTCGGGCAGCATCATGTCGAGCACCACGGCATCGGGCCGGAAGGAGCGCGCGGCACTGACCGCGCCCGCCCCGTCGCCCGCGCTGCGGATCTGCCAGCCCTCGTAGCGCAGGGCCATGGACAACAGCTCGGTGAGCGACACCTCGTCGTCCACCACGAGTACGCGGACGGGACTCCCGTCCGGCCTGAGCAGTGCGGAGTGCGCCTGGGGCGAGATCGTGGTCATGCCGTACACCCTGGGCGGCGCTCGTGAGAGCACCCTTGCGTGAACCTGTGAATTCCCTGAGAAACCCTCCGGGGCCCCTACTCCACCGGTTCCGCCGACTCCACGGACTCCACCGCGAAGAGCCGTGCCGCGTTTCCGTACACGACCCCGCGCAGCCAGTCGTCCCCGAGGCCGAGCCGTTCGAGCGCCTGAAGCTGGTGGAGGTAGTCGTACGGGATGTTGGGGAAGTCCGTCCCGAGCAGGACCCGGTCGCCCAGCGCGGCAAGGCGCCCCGTCTCCGCCCTCGGGAACGGCATGAGCCCCTCGCTGAAGTCGGTGAACACCATCGTCGTGTCGAGGCGCACCTCCTCGTACCGCTCGGCCAGCGCGAGGAACTCCGCGTACTCCGGCATCCCCAGGTGCGCCACGACCAGCCTGAGCCCCGGGTGGCGCGCGAGCAGCGCGGCGACCGGCTCGGGGCCCGTGTGCTTGCCGGGCTCGGGCCCGGAACCGCAGTGCGTCACCACGGGCACCCCGGCCTCGGCGAGCAGCCCCCATACGGGGTCGAGCAGCGGGTCGTTCGGGTCGTAACCCCCGACCTGCACATGCGCCTTGAAGACGCGCGCGCCGGTCGCGACGGCCTCGCGCACATACCGTTCGGCTCCCGGCTCCGGGAAGAACGTCGCGGTGCGCAGACACCTCGGCGTGCGCCGCGCGAAGTCGTGGGCCCAGCTGTTGAGCCACTGGGCCATGCCCGCCTTGTGCGGGTACAGCATCGAGGTGAACGCCCGCACCCCGAACTCCTCAAGCAGCGCGACCCGGCGGTCCTCCGTGTGCCGGTAGGCGATGGGCCACGGCACGCCGCCGTCGTCCCCGAAGCGGTCGAAGTACGCCCAGACCTTGCGCAGCACGCGCTCCGGCATGAAGTGGGTGTGCACGTCGATGATCCCGGGCAGCCCGAGCCGCTCCCAGAAGAGGCGCACGTCCCTGGAGGACGCGTCCGCGGAGGGTGCGTCCACCGAGGGCGCGTCCGCTCCTTCGCGGTGCTGGTGCTGCTCCCGCCCATCGGCGTCCTGCCCGTACGGATCACACATGTCCCACAGCCTCGGACCAAGGGCCCGCGCTTGTCCAGAGTGCTCCGCAGAAGCACTCCTCGGAGGCGCGCCGCAGAGGCACCCCTCAGAAA
>NZ_JASKYR010000697.1:0-3753 GCF_041028215.1 Streptomyces flavofungini | reverse complement strand
CTGATATCCAGTGACCACCGCAAGGTGGTGGAGGCCCCCCCCCCCCCCCCCCCCCCCCCCCGCACCCGCACCACCGGCACCCGCACCACCGGCACAAGCGAAGGAAGTTCCATGACCGACCTCCGTCTCGGCGTTCTCGGCTTCGGACTGCGCGGCTCGCTCGCCCGTACCGCCCACCGGCCAGGAGCGGGCTCGCGCGTCACCGCGCTGGCCGAGCACGACGCCACCGCCCGCGCCGAGGCGGCGGCCGCCTTTCCCGGCGCCCTGATATCCAGTGACCACCGCAAGGTGGTGGAGGACCCGGACGTCGACGCCATCGTGGTGCTCACCCCCGACCACACCCACGCCGCGCTGGCCCGCGAGGCGCTGCGCGAGGGCAAGCCCGTCTTCGTCGAGAAGCCTCTGGAGATCGGCATCGAGGCATGCGACGAGATCCTGCGCACGGCGTACGAGACGGGCACCCGGCTCTACGTCGGGCACAACATGCGCCACATGCCCGTGGTACGGCTGATGCGCGACATCATCGAGCGCGGCGAGATCGGCGAGGTCAAGACCGTCTGGGTGCGGCACTTCGTGGGCTACGGCGGCGACTGGTACTTCAAGGACTGGCACGCCGAGCGGCGGTACACCACCGGCCTGCTGCTCCAGAAGGCCGCCCATGACATCGACGTACTGCACTGGCTCGCGAGCGGCTACGCACGGCAGGTGCAGGCCCTCGGTGACCTGATGGTCTACGGCGACAACCCGCACCGCCGCGCGCCGGGTGAGCCCAAGGCCGACGACTGGTACACCGAGGACGGCCACTGGCCGCCGCACACCCAGCGCGGCCTGAACCCGGTCATCGACGTCGAGGACGTCTCCCTGGTCAACATGCGCCTCGACAACGGCGTGCTCGCCGCCTACCAGCAGTGCCACTTCGCCCCCGACTACTGGCGCAACTACACGGTCATCGGCGACGCGGGCCGCCTGGAGAACTTCGGCGACGGGCCGGGCGCCGAGGTCAAGGTGTGGAACTCCCGCCGCTCCGGCTACCGGGGCGAGGCGGACGCCACGTACCCCGTGCCGGAGGTGGACGACGGCGGGCACGGCGGCGCCGACCCGCTGCTGATCGACGAGTTCGTCCGCTTCGCCCGCGAGGGAGGGCGCACCGACACCTCGCCCGTCGCCGCGCGGATGGCGGTCGCGGCCGGTGTGCGGGCCACCGAGTCGCTGCGGAACGGCGGCACACCGCGCGAGGTGCCGGAACTCGACCCCGCCCTGATCGCCTACTTCGAGGGCGGTCAGGTCCGCTGACCGGCGAGGTCTGAAGGAAAGCTGCGGCGGCGCTTAAGAAAGTCTCGATGGACCGGGGCGCCGCCGTAGGGAAGATTCCTGTGTCGTCGGAGGAAGAAGCGACGTACGACAGGAGCCGTTGCGTTGAAGGCGCTGGTCAAGGAGAAGGCGGAGCCGGGTCTCCGGCTGATGGACGTGCCGGAGCCGGTCATCGGCCACGGGGACGTCCTCATCAAGGTGCTCCGCACCGGGATCTGCGGAACCGATCTGCACATCCGGGCCTGGGACGGCTGGGCGCAGCAGTCGATCAGCGCGCCGCTCGTGGTCGGGCACGAGTTCGTCGGCGAGGTCGTCGAAACCGGCCGCGACGTCGCCGACATCAAGGCGGGCGACCTGGTCAGCGGCGAGGGCCACCTGGTCTGCGGCAAGTGCCGCAACTGCCTGGCCGGACGGCGCCACCTGTGCCGCGCCACGGTCGGCCTCGGTGTCGGGCGCGACGGCGCCTTCGCCGAGTACGTCGCGCTGCCCGCGTCGAACGTGTGGGTGCACCGCGTCCCCGTGGACCTCGACGTCGCCGCGATCTTCGACCCGTTCGGCAACGCCGTGCACACGGCTCTGTCCTTCCCGCTGGTCGGCGAGGACGTACTGATCACCGGGGCGGGCCCGATCGGCCTGATGGCCGCCGCCGTGGCGCGGCACGCCGGTGCCCGCAACGTGGTGATAACCGACGTCAGCGAGGAGCGCCTGGAGCTGGCCCGCAAGATCGGCGTCAGCCTCGCGCTGAACGTGGCGGGCTCCACGATCGCCGACGGCCAGCGCGAGCTGGGGCTGCGCGAGGGCTTCGACGTCGGCCTGGAGATGTCCGGCAACCCGCGCGCGATGCGCGACATGGTCGCCAACATGACCCACGGCGGCAAGATCGCCATGCTCGGTCTGCCCGCCGAGGAGTTCGCGGTCGACTGGGCCAGGATCGTCACGTCCATGATCACGATCAAGGGCATCTACGGCCGGGAGATGTTCGAGACCTGGTACGCGATGTCCGTGCTGCTCGAAGGCGGCCTCGACCTGGCCCCCGTGATCACGGGCCGGTACGGCCACCGCGACTTCGAGGCCGCCTTCGACGACGCGGCGAGCGGCCGTGGCGGCAAGGTCATCCTCGACTGGACCTCCTGACCTGGCCCGTCCCCGACTTCCGACTTCCCGACTCCTGATTCCTGATTGCTGAGGACTCACGCATGTTCGACTCCGTACGCGCAGACCTCCAGGCCACCCTCGACGAGATCCGCTCGGCGGGCCTGCACAAGCCCGAGCGCGTCATCGGCACCCCGCAGTCCGCCAAGGTCGCCGTGACGGCGGGCGGCCGTCCCGGCGAGGTCCTCAACTTCTGCGCCAACAACTACCTCGGTCTCGCCGACCACCCCGAGGTCGTCGCCGCCGCGCACGAGGCCCTGGACCGCTGGGGCTACGGCATGGCCTCCGTCCGCTTCATCTGCGGCACCCAGGAGGTGCACAAGGAGCTGGAGGCGCGGCTCTCGGCCTTCCTCGGCCAGGAGGACACGATCCTCTACTCCTCCTGCTTCGACGCCAACGGCGGTGTCTTCGAGACGCTGCTCGGCGCCGAGGACGCGGTGATCTCCGACGCGCTCAACCACGCGTCGATCATCGACGGCATCCGCCTGTCCAAGGCCCGCCGCTTCCGGTACGCCAACCGTGACCTCGCGGACCTGGAGCAGCGGCTGAAGGAGGCCACGGAGGGCGGCGCCCGCCGCAAGCTGATCGTCACCGACGGCGTCTTCTCCATGGACGGCTACGTGGCGCCGCTCGCGGAGATCTGCGACCTCGCCGACCGTTACGACGCGATGGTCATGGTCGACGACTCGCACGCCGTCGGCTTCGTGGGCCCCGGCGGGCGCGGCACGCCCGAGCTGCACGGCGTCATGGACCGCGTCGACATCATCACCGGCACGCTGGGCAAGGCCCTCGGCGGTGCCTCCGGCGGCTACGTCGCGGCTCGCGCGGAGATCGTCGCCCTGCTGCGGCAGCGCTCGCGTCCGTACCTCTTCTCCAACACGCTCGCCCCGGTGATCGCGGCGGCCTCCCTCAAGGTCCTCGACCTGCTGGAGTCGGCCGGTGACCTGCGCGAGCGGCTCGCGGCGAACACCGCGCTGTTCCGTTCGCGGATGACGGACGAGGGCTTCGACATCCTCCCCGGCGACCACGCCATCGCCCCCGTCATGATCGGCGACGCGTCCGTCGCGGGCCGCATGGCCGAGCTGCTCCTTGAGCGCGGCGTCTACGTGATCGGCTTCTCGTACCCCGTGGTGCCGCAGGGGGCGGCCCGCATCCGCGTCCAGCTGTCGGCCGCGCACTCGACGGAGGACGTCAACAGGGCCGTCGACGCGTTTGTTGCGGCTCGCGCTGAGCTGGAGTCCGGCGGGGTCTGAGTTCTTGACCGGGGTCTCAGTTCGGTGGGGCCCCGGT
>NZ_JASKYR010000696.1:0-4608 GCF_041028215.1 Streptomyces flavofungini | reverse complement strand
GTCCGCGCGAGGGCGGTCCCGTGCCTCCCCCGGGCCCTTCGCACACCGGGTGACCAGGATCTCTTCGCCGTCCTCGCGCGCCCGCCCGAGACGTCGGGCGCGGCGGGCGGCCGGATGGCGGAAGCCGACACTCCGGCCGATTTGCAAGCCTCGTACGTGCGGTCCGTACGCTCGTGGACGGAGGCCCGATCGATGTGGAGTGAACGCGCTCCGCTTCGGGTCACCGCACCGCCCGGCCCAGTTCATCTTCCGTTCACCCGGGTTGCCTAACTTCCAATTGCCACTGACGTCCAACAGAAGCCTGGGTAAATGGAACACATCACGCTTCTCCTCGGGATCGTGATCGTCACCGCTCTCGTGTTCGATTTCACGAACGGTTTCCACGACACTGCCAACGCGATGGCGACGACCATCTCGACCGGCGCTCTCAAGCCCAAGACGGCGGTGGCCATGTCCGCCGTGCTCAACCTCGTCGGCGCCTTCCTCTCCGTGGAGGTCGCCAAGACGATCTCCGGCGGCATCGTGAACGAGGACGGCCTCAAGACAGAGGTGATATTCGCAGCGCTCGTCGGCGCCATCCTCTGGAATCTGCTGACCTGGCTGGTGGGCCTGCCCTCCAGCTCCTCGCATGCCCTCTTCGGCGGCCTCATCGGCGCCGCGGTCATGTCGATGGGCTGGTCGTCGATCAACGGCGGCACGGTCGTCACCAAGATCCTCATCCCGGCGCTGGCCGCCCCGCTCGTGGCGGGTCTCGCCGCGATGGCCGCCACGCGCCTGACGTACCGCATCGGCCGCGGCACCGACACCCGGGCGACCGCCAAGGGCTACCGCGCGGGCCAGATCGCCTCCGCGGGCCTGGTCTCGCTGGCCCACGGCACGAACGACGCGCAGAAGACCATGGGCATCATCACGCTCGCCCTGGTCACCGGCGGTGTGCTCAACCCCGGCGCGAACCCCCCGATGTGGGTCATCGTCTCCGCCGGTGTGGCCATCGCCCTCGGCACCTACCTCGGCGGCTGGCGCATCATCCGCACCATGGGCAAGGGCCTCACCGACCTCCAGCCGCAGCAGGGCTTCGCCGCCCAGACCAGCGCCGCGACGGTCATCCTCGCCTCCTCGCACCTGGGCTTCTCGCTCTCCACCACCCAGTCCTGCTCCGGCGCCGTCATGGGCGCGGGCCTCGGCCGCAGGGGCGGCGTGGTCCGCTGGTCCACGGCGACCCGCATGTTCGTCGCGTGGGGCCTGACCCTGCCGGCCGCGGGCCTCGTCGGCGCGGGCGCGGAGTTCCTCACCAAGCAGGGCCCCTGGGGCATCGCGGCCACCGCGGCGCTCCTGGTCGCGGGCTCGGCCGTCATCTGGGTGCTCTCCCGGCGCAACGCCGTCGACCACACCAATGTGACCGCCGACGAGATCCGCGCCGAGGGCGGCACGGCGGGCGCCGAGCCCGCCGGTGTGGTGACCACCGCGATCGCCGCCGTCACGCCGCCCCCCGCGGGCCCGCTGACCTCCGTCGGCGCCCCCTCGGACGACCAGGTCAAGGCCACCATCACGGGCCCGACCACCGCCACGACCGGAGCCATGGCGGACCCCGCCACCAGGCCCGCGACGGTATAAGGACGAATCAGCCATGAACATCGACTGGGCAGCCCTCGGCTCCGTCTTCGGAGTCAGCCTCGTGGTCACGGTGGCCCTGGTGGGCCTCTTCACCCTCGGCATCGTCGGCCTCTCCAAGCAGGAGTCGGCCACCGCCTCGGGCAGCGGCTCCGCGGCCCTCGCCCGCACCGGCGCGTACGCCTGCTTCGCGCTCTGCGCGGCGGCCGTGGCGTACGGGATCCTTCTGATCGTCGCCTGACGGCCGGACGGACGGTCGTCGCCTGACGACCGGACGCGGAAGTGGGGCGCCTGGCGTACGGACGCCGCGCGCCCCACTTCCGCGTACGCCCTCGCAGGTCAACGGCGAGTTGACGGGCGTTCGCGGGGCGTGGTGGACTGCCCGGGCCAACTACGGCGGCAGCAGAGGAAGCCGGTGCGAATCCGGCGCGGTCCCGCCACTGTCAGCGGGGGAACCTCCCCGCGAGCCAGGAACTCTCACCGCCGATCACGTCGTACCAGGGCGCGGACACCCTGAGTGAGGACCATTCCCATGCGCGGCCGCCCGTTGCCGGACCCCTCCCCGAGCGTGAGCTCCCCGCACGGCACCCCGACGGGCTGAGCCCATGAGTGCCGATCGCGACTTCGCGTACGGCGCCGCCGCCGGATTCCTCGGTGACCTGCTGCTCGGCGATCCCCGCCGCGGCCATCCGGTCGCCGCGTTCGGACGTGCCGCGGGCGCCGTCGAGCGGGTGCTGTGGCGTGACCACCGCGGGTGGGGCGCGCTGCACACCCTGGTGTGCGCCGGGGGCGCTGCCGGTGCCGCCGCCCTCGCCACCACCCTCGTACGCCGCTCACGGGCCGGWTCGCTCGCGCTGACCGCCGCCGCGACCTGGGCCGTCGTCGGCGGGACCTCGCTCGGCCGGGAGGCCCGCGCCATCGGCGGTGCGCTGGGCGCCGGGGACATCGAGACGGCCCGCGAGCGGCTGCCGCACCTCTGCGGGCGCGACCCGCAGGCGCTGGACGCCGACGGCATCGCGCGGGCCGTGGTGGAGTCCGTCGCCGAGAACACCTCCGACGCGGTGGTGGGGGCGCTGCTCTGGGGCGCGGTCGGCGGGGTCCCGGGCCTCGTCGCCTTCCGCGCCGTGAACACGCTGGACGCGATGGTGGGCCACAAGTCCCCCCGGTACCGCCGCTACGGCTGGGCCTCCGCCCGCCTCGACGACGTCTTCGGCTGGCCGGGGGCCCGGCTCACCGCCGCGCTCGCCGTCCTCGCCGGGGACGCGCCGCGCGGGGCGGTGCGGGCCTGGCGGGCGGACGCGGCGAAGCACCCGAGCCCCAACGCCGGACCTGTCGAGGCCGCCTTCGCCGGGGCGCTCGGGGTACGGCTCGGCGGCACCCTCTCCTACGCGGGCCGCGTCGAGCACCGCCCCGTCCTCAACACCGCCGGGCGTCCGGTCCGGGGCGGGGACATCGAGAGGGCCGTGCGGCTCTCCCGCCGGGTCGGCCTGCTGGCCCTCGGCGTCTCGATCGCGGCACGGGCGGGACTGCGTGCCGCCCGCCGCCCACGGAAAGGCTGCGCCTCATGAGTGGTGGACTGCTCGTCGCCGGGACCACCTCCGACGCCGGGAAGAGCGTCGTCACCGCCGGGATCTGCCGGTGGCTGGCCCGCAAGGGCGTGTCCGTCGCGCCCTTCAAGGCGCAGAACATGTCCCTGAACTCCTTCGTCACCCGTGAGGGCGCCGAGATCGGCCGGGCCCAGGCCATGCAGGCGCAGGCCGCCCGCGTGGAGCCGACCGCGCTGATGAACCCCGTGCTGCTCAAGCCGGGCGGCGACCGCTCCAGCCAGGTCGTCCTGATGGGCAGGCCGGTGGGCGAGATGAGCGCGCGCGGCTACCACGGGGGACGCCAGGCCGCCCTGCTCGACACCGTCTTGGGGTGCCTGGAGGAGCTGCGGGGCACGTATGACGCCGTGATCTGTGAGGGCGCGGGCAGTCCCGCCGAGATCAATCTGCGGCGCACCGACATCGTCAACATGGGCATAGCGCGGGCCGCCCGTTTCCCCGTACTGGTGGTCGGGGACATCGACCGGGGCGGGGTGTTCGCGTCGTTCTTCGGGACGACGGCGCTGCTGGACCCGGCCGACCAGGAGCTCGTCGCCGGGTACCTCGTCAACAAGTTCCGCGGCGACGTCTCCCTCCTGGAACCGGGCCTCGACATGCTGCTCGGCCTCACCGGCAGGCGTACGTACGGCGTGCTGCCGTTCCAGCACGGCCTCGGCATCGACGAGGAGGACGGCCTGCGGGTCTCGCTGCGCGGCGCGGTCCGCGAGTCGGTGGTCGCCCCGCCCGTCGGCGAGGACGTGCTGCGGGTCGCCGTGTGCGCGGTGCCGCTGATGTCCAACTTCACGGACGTCGACGCGCTGGCCGCCGAGCCGGGTGTCGTCGTGCGGTTCGTGGACCGGGCCGAGGAGCTCGTGGACGCCGACCTCGTGGTCGTGCCGGGCACCCGGGGCACCGTGCGCGCGCTGCGCTGGCTGCGGGAGCGCGGCCTCGCCGACGCGCTGGCGCGGCGGGCCGCCGAGGGGCGCCCGGTGCTCGGCATCTGCGGCGGCTTCCAGGTGCTCGGCGAGCACATCGAGGACGAGGTGGAGTCGCGCGAGGGCTCCGTCCAGGCGCTCGGGCTGCTGCCGGTGCGGGTGCGGTTCGCCCGCGAGAAGACCCTCGCCCGTCCGGTGGGCGAGGCCCTCGGGGAACCGGTCGAGGGGTACGAGATCCACCACGGCGTGGCCGACGTCACCGGCGGTGAGGCGTTCCTCGACGGCTGCCGCGTCGGCGAGGTGTGGGGCACGCACTGGCACGGGTCGCTGGAGAGCGACGGCTTCCGGCGCCGCTTCCTCGCCGAGGTGGCGCGCGCGGCCGGACGCCGCTTCGTCCCCGCCCCCGACACCAGCTTCGCCGCGCTGCGCGAGGAACAGCTCGACCTGCTCGGCGACCTGATCGAGGAACACGCGGACAC
>NZ_JASKYR010000695.1:0-3478 GCF_041028215.1 Streptomyces flavofungini | reverse complement strand
CGCCGCGCCCGGCCACCCCGCCGCGCCCGGCCTCCGCGCGACGCCCGGCCTCCGCACGACGCCCCGGCCTCCGCGGGACGCACGACGAAGGCGGCCGTCCCCCCGAGGGACGGCCGCCTTCCGCGTCGCGCGTCGGTAGGCCGGGGTGTCAGCCCTTGCTGATCTCCCAGAAGCGGAAGACCGTCGAGGCGTCCAGGCACGACTCCAGGCCGTAGACGCTGTCGCGGGCGACCGCGTACTGCTTGGCCTGCCAGACCGGCAGCAGCGGCACCTCCTTGGCGACGATGTCCTGGAGGTCGGCGTACTGCTCGTCGGTCCTGGTGCGGTCGCTCTGGGTCGCCGTAGCGGGAATGATCTTCCCGGTGATCTCGCTGTTCGCGTAGTGGTTGCCGAGGACGTTGCCCTTGCCGAAGAACGGCTGCGTGAAGTTGTCCGGGTCCGGATAGTCCGGCACCCAGCCCTTGACGTAGACGCCGTACTTGCCGTCGGCGATGTCCTCCTCGTACTGCCCGAAGGGAACGGACTTCACGTCGGCGTCGAAGAGGCCGGAGGCGTTGAGCTGCTTGGCGATGGCGCGCAGCTCCTGGTCGGTGGCCGGGCCGTAGCGCGCGGGCGTGGACCAGAGCGTGAGCTTGGCCTTGCCCTCGATGCCCGCGCCGCGCAGTGCGGCGGCGGCCTTCGAGCGCTGGGGGCGGGCGCCGTAGGTGTCGAAGAACGCCGTGTTGTGGCCGCCGATGCCCGCGGGGACGATCGAGTACAGCGGTGTGGCGGAGTCCTGGTAGACCTCCTTGGCCAGGGCTTCCCGGTCCAGGAGGTAGGCGACGGCCTTGCGGACGCCGAGCTTGCCCGCCACCGGGTCCTTCATGTTGAAGACCAGGTGCTGCACCTCGGCGCTGCTGCCCTCGACGACGTCGACGTCCTTGCCGGACCCGGCGGAGTTCTCCTGGATGTCGGCGATGTCCGCCGGGGCGAGCCCTCGGTAGGCCACGTCGACGTTGCCGTCCAGGAGCGACTGCTTCAGCGCCTTGCGGTCACCGTGGAAGAACTTGAGGGCGACGCCTTCGTTCTTGACCTTGGCGGTGCCCCCGTAGGAGTCGTTGACGGAGAAACCGGCCTGCGTGTCGCCGAAGGAGTCCAGCTTGTAGGGGCCGGAGCCGACGGCCCGGCCGTCCGTGCGCAGCTTGTCCATGTCGTACTCGCGGTGGTCCACGATGGAACCCGCGCCGGAAGCGATCTTGCTGGGGAAGGTCGCGTCGGGGTACTTGAGCTTGAAGACGACCTTCTTGGCGTTGGGCGTGCGCACGCTGTCGAGCATCGGGAACATGATCGCCGGGCCGTCGTCGGCCGCGATGTTCCGCATGCGGTCGAAGGAGAACTTGACGTCCTTCGAGGTGAGCGCGTTGCCGTTGCTGAACTTCAGGCCGTCGCGCAGCTCGCACGCGAAGACCCTCGCCTCCGTGTCGGTGAAGCCGCACGTCCTGGCGGCCTCCGGCTCCGGCTCGGTGGCGCCCTTGGGGAAGCTCAGGAGGGACTGGAAGACGTTGTTGAACAGGAGCCACGACCCGGGGTCGTAGCCGGACGCGGGATCGGTGGCCAGGACGTCGTCGGACATCCCCACCACGACCGCGTCACCGGTGTCCCCCGCGCCGCCGGTCTCCGTGCCGCAGCCGGTCAACAGGGCGGCGGCCAGCCCTCCCGTGAGGGGAAGGGCCAGCCACTGGTTACGACGAATCACTTACATGCCTTACATCTGGTGGTCGTGCGGTGGTACGCGAAAGGGGGGCGGAGGTGGGCCGCCCCCCTTCGTCTCAGCGGGATGCTCAGCGGGCGTGTCAGCCGCTGACGCCGCGGCCGAGCTCCCAGAGCTGGAGGCTGGAGGCGGAGTTCAGGGCGTACTCGACACCCGTGATGTCGTCGCGCGCGGCGATGTACTGCTTGCCCTGCCAGAGCGGCAGGACGGGCACGTCCTCGGCCACGATGTCCTGGATCCTGCGGATGCTCTTGGAGGCGGCCAGGCGGTCGGCCTCGCGGCGCGAGGTCGGGATGAGCTGGTCGATGATGTCCCGGTTCTGGTAGGGCGAGCCGAGGAAGTTGCCCTTGTCGAGGAAGGGCGCGATGAAGCTGTCGGCGTCGGGGAAGTCGGGGAACCAGCCCATGCCGTAGACCGCGTACTTGCCGTCACGCTCGGCGGGCCGGAAGGTGCCCCAGGGCGTGCCCTTGATCGAGACGTCGAACAGACCGGAGTCGTTGAGCTGCTTCTTGAGCAGCTCGAACTCCTTCTTCGTCGCCGGACCGTAGTGGTCGGTGGTGTAGTTCAGCGTCATCTTCACCGGGGTGGTGATGTTCGCCTTGTTCAGCAGGGTGCGGGCCTTGCTGACGCTCGGGTTGCCGTACTTGTTGAAGAACGAGTTGGCGTGGCCCGTGATGGTGGCGGGCACCAGCGAGAACAGCGGGTCGGCCGTCTCGCCGTACACCGAGGAGGCCAGCGCGCCGCGGTCGATGACCTGCGCCATGGCCTGCCGGACGGCCTTGCTCTTGGCGGGGGCGGCGTCGGTGTTGAAGGCGAGGTAGCGGATCTCCAGACCCTGCGCCTCGATCACGTCGACCTTCTTGTCGGAACCCCCGTCGAGCTCCTTGACCTGCTCGGGCGACATGGTGCGCGCCATCACGTCGATGTCGCCGTCCTTGAGCGCCTTGCCCATGGACTTGGTGTCGTTGAAGCTGCGCAGCTCCACCTTGTCGCTCTGGGGCTTGAACTCACCCTTGTAGTGGGGGTTCTTGGTGAACACCGTCTTCACCAGGCGGTCGCCGTCGACCTCCTGCTTCGCGATGTACGGGCCGGAGCCGGTGACCTCGAAGCCGTCGCGCAGCTTGTTCTTGGGGTAGTCGTCCTTGCTGATGATGCCCGCGGGGGGTGTCGCCAGCTTGTACGGGAACGTCGCGTCCGGCGCCTTGAGGTGGAAGATGACCTCGCGGTCGCCCTGCGTCTCGATCTCCTGGACGTTCGCCACCAGGGCGTCGACGCCGCTGGAGTCCTTGATCTTCATGTCGCGGGCGCGCTCGATGGAGAACTTCACATCGGCGGCGGTCAGCGGATCGCCGTTGGAGAACGTCAGGCCCTTGCGCAGGGTGCAGGAGTAACGCTCGTTGCCCGTGTCGGTGAAGCCGCACTGCTCGGCGGCCTCGGGCTGCGGGTCGCCACCGGCGCGCGGCAGGGCCATCAGCGTCTGGAGGGTCTGCCGCAGCAGGCTCCAGGAACCGGCGTCGTAGGCGTACGCCGGGTCGAAGGGCGCCGGTGCCTCCTTCGAGATGGCGAACGCGTCCGTGGTGCCGACGGCGATCGCGTCGTCACCGTCTCCGCTGCCCGAACCGCCACACGCGGCGAGTGCGGGGGCGAGCAGACCTATGACAGCCGGCAGCACCAAAGTCTTGCGGTTCATGCTCGACGTTCTCCAGAGCTCTTGGATCCCGTGAATCC
>NZ_JASKYR010000694.1:0-3038 GCF_041028215.1 Streptomyces flavofungini | reverse complement strand
ATATGGTCACCGCATGACCTACACATGGAGAATGCGGCTCGGCGTCGTCGGCAGCTCGGTCGTGGCCGTCGCCGCCACGCTGGCGGGGGCCCATCCGGCGTCCGCCGCCATGCCGTTCGGTGCGGTGGACCCCGCGACCGTGGCGCAGTTCAAGCTCAACCAGGTGCTCGGCCAGGGCGGTGCCGACGGCACGGACGCCGCCGTCGAGGCCGTGGAGAAGACCGGCGCCGTCAAGAACGTCGACGTCAGCACCATCCTCAACACCGGGGGCAACACCGGTATGGCCGGGCTCTGCCACGACACCGGCCTGTCCGCGAGCCTCAAGCCCAGCGGCTACTGCTGGAAGAAGGAGGACGACCGGTCCAGCAGCTGGAACACGACCGACGGCGGCTGGACGCCCCAGGGGCTCTCCCTGCCGTACAGCGACTCCGGCACCCCCACCGACGGGCAGTACAAGGGCATACCCGCCTATGCCGCGACCTGGCACCACAGCACCGACATGGGCAACGCCGACCCCGCCAAGCGGCGCGGCGACGAGTACGCCAGGCTCACCCTGGTCAACACCAGGAGCGGCACGCCCAATTACCACAACCTGCTGCTCGTCCAGCCGAGCAGGAACGCCGAGGGCAAGGGCGACTTCCGCGTGGTCCCGGGCAACCACGTCGACGGCGTCGTCTGGTACGGCGACCGCGCCTTCGTCGCCAACGGACGGTATCTCCAGGTCTACGACCTGCGGCACGTCTGGAAGCTGAACAAGCAGGACAAGGAGGTGGGCATCTCCGGCACCACCTCCTCGGGCCTCTGGCACAACTACGCCGTCCCGATGGTCGCGATGTACCAGACCACCACCGGTAACACCGCGTGCTCCGTCACCTCCGGCACCACGCCCTGCCTGAACTCCCTGAGCCTGGACCGCACGGGCGGCAAGGACGCCCTCGTCTCGGCCGAGTACAAGAAGGACGCCGCGGGCGGGCGCGTCGTCCGCTGGCCGCTGGACGCCACGACGAAGCTGCCCGAGGGCGGCGCGTCCGCCGCGTACTCCTCCCCGGTCTGGTCGATGCAGGGCGCGGCCACCGACGGCACCAACTGGTACATGGCGGGGACCTGCCCGACGGGCGCGGGCGGCGGCACCGCCGACGACCCCTACTCCTGCGTCCACAAGGCGCAGGCCAACGCCGCGCCGCACGTCATGACCGCCGCCCCCGTCTACACCCAGAACCTCAACTACTCCTGGTCGAGCGACCGGTTGTGGGGCATCAACGAGCGCATCAACTCCACGGTCGGTAAGCGCGTCGTCTTCTCCGTCAACACACCCTGAGCGCGGGCCGTGACACTTTCGTGAGTGTCACGGCAGGTCACCCTGATCACGGCATGCCACCGGGCTCACGGCATGTCGCCGGACCAGTCCCAGCGGCTCCGGTCGGCCGGGCGAGGGTCGTACATCGCCCGGCCTCCGGCGCCGAACCGGCCGAGCTCGGTGCGCAGGGCGACGCCCGCGCGCCGCTCCTCCCGCGCCATGCCGGTGATGTCGAGCAGCAGGCCGTCCAGCGGCCCGCCGACCAGCTCGGCATAGTGACGGCCCGGCCTGGGCCCGGGGTCGGGGTCGTCGTGGTCCCGGCCGTAGACACGGCCGCGCAGCAGCTTCTCGTCGTTGCTGTCCATGCGGAGCAGACTCGCATCCGCCACTGACAACGTCTCCCGGCGGACGCGTCGCCAGGAGGAAATGCCGGTGCGGGGACCGGTTCGCCGCGCGGGGGTCCAGGCGCGGGACCGGCAGGCGGCAGCGCCCTACGCGCCGCCCGAGGCCAGAGGTCAGGCGCTGGCGTGGTGCCGTCCGTCGGCGTCCAGGGCCGTGCGGTCGGCTTCGTCGTGCACCAGCAGGGAGAGCAGCGAGGCTACGGCGAGACCGGACTCGGCCGGGTGCCGCAGGACCTTGCTGGGATCGATACGGTAGGTGTTGGTGCGGCCCTCCCGGGTGTGGGAGAGGTAACCGTCCTGCTCCAGGTCGGCGATGATCTTCTGTACGGCGCGCTCGGTGAGCCGGCAGTGGGCCGCGATGTCACGGATACGCGCGTTGTGATTGTCGGCGATGGCCGCCAGGACCCTTGCGTGATTGGTGAGGAACGTCCATCCGGTGTGGGGCTCGGGCACTTCATCCATGGCCCAACTCTAGCGACCCAACAAACACGTTTTCAAAAACACGTACTACCTTTCATGTATTAGTTGACGTGCTTGGCTGCGGCGGGCAGCCTTGGACCAGCGGTAGGCGAGACGAGAGGAGGGGCCATGCCCGAGCCTGCACACCCGGAGCAGCCTCTCACCGGGGACGACGGGGGAGCCGGGCATGCCGGGCACCCTCCGCTGCCGGGAACGCCGCTGCCCGCGACGATCGACACCGTGCCGGACGGCACCCGCGTAGGCGTCATCGTCCGGAATGAGCTGGATCTCGACGCCTGCCAGCGGATCAGGCCCGACCTGCTGCGCGCCCTCAGCCGCTCGGTGGACGGCCTCGACCTGTACATGAGCGAGGTCACCTTCTGCGACTGCTCCGGCATCAACCTCCTGCTCGCCCTGCGCCGCCGCGCGCTGCGGCACGGCAGGACCGTCACCCTGCGCACCTCCAGCCCCGCCGTCGACCGCATACTGGACCTGACGGCCACGCACGGCCTCTTCGAGCCCGTCGACTTCGCGTTCGACTTCGACGAGGAACCGGAGGCCGCCCCCGTGGACGCCACGAACGCGGACGGGCAGTCACCCCAGGACCTGCGGACCGTGGTGGCCCAGTTGCGGCGGGCCCTGCAGACCCGCCCGACCATCGATCTGGCCCGCGGCATCCTGATGTCCGTCTTCAGCCTGAGCCCCGAGGCCGCCTGGGAAGTCCTCGTGACGGCGTCGCAGAACACCAACACCAAGCTGCACCGGCTGGCCGGTGACGTGGTGGACACCGTCAAAGGGGAGGACCTGCCCGCGGCCGTGCGCAAACAGCTCGTGAACGCGGTCGCCAAGACCAACAAGGCGCACCCCGCGCCCCGTACGGA
>NZ_JASKYR010000693.1:0-4011 GCF_041028215.1 Streptomyces flavofungini | reverse complement strand
GTACCGTGGCCGCGTGGCCGATCAGGAAGTCCCCGCACCCCACCACACGACGACCGTCGAGAAGGGCCGCTTCGTGGCGGCCCACTGCTCCTGCGGCTGGCAGGGACCGGCCCGCAGGGCCCGCAGCAAGGCCCGCGAGGACGCCGCCGTGCACGAGGCATCCCCGTAGGCCTCCGGGGAACCCGTCCGTCCCGTACACCGTCTCGTTCTCCGGGAAGCAACGGGAGGCGTCATGGAACGACGTACGTTCATCGGCAGCACGGCGGCCACGCTGGCGGCCGCCACGGTCGCGGGCTGTTCGAGCGGGGGCCCGGGGGCGGCTCCGGGCGCCGCGACCGCCACCGGCGGCAAAGGGAGCGCGGGCGGCACCCCGATCAGAACGACCAGCGCCGCCGCCACCTCCCCCGCCACGCTCAAGGCGCTCGCCAGGGACCTCGACGGCACCCTCGTACAGCCCGGCGAAGCGAAGTGGGCGGCGGCCCGGCAGCTCTACAACACCCGCTACGACGATCTGAAGCCCACGGCCGTCGCCTATGTGGCGCACCCGGACGACATCCGCACGGCCCTCGCGTACGCCCGCGCGCACCGCACCCAGGTCGCGATACGCAACGGCGGCCACTCGTACGCGGGTTGGTCCTCCGGCAACGGACGGCTCGTCATCGACGTGTCGAAGCTGAGCACGATACGGGCGAGCGGCAGCAGCGCGACCATCGGCGGCGGCGCGAAACTCATCGACGTCTACCGCTCGCTCGCCGCGAAGGGCGTCACGATCCCCGCGGGCTCCTGCCCGACCGTCGGCATCTCGGGCCTGACCCTCGGCGGCGGCCATGGCGTGGTCTCCCGCGCGTACGGCCTGACCTGCGACAGCCTCACCTCCGCGAAGCTGATCACGGCGGACGGCAAGGAGCTGCGCGCCTCCAAGTCCGAGAACAAGGAGCTGTTCTGGGCGCTGCGCGGCGCGGGCAACGGGAACTTCGGCGTCGTCACCGAGCTGTCGTACCGCACGCACGCCGCGCCCCAGGGCGTCTCGGCGTACCTGAGCTGGCCCTGGTCCAAGGCGGCGGCCGTGCTCAAGGCCTGGCAGGAGTGGGGCCCCGGCCAGCCGGACGAGATATGGTCCTCCGCCCATCTGGCGAACGTGCCGGGCGGCACCCCGACCGTCTCCGTCGCCTGCTTCTCGCTCGGCACGTACGGCGAACTCCAGAACGCCGTGGACCGCCTCGCCGACACGATCGGCTCCCCGGCCCGCAGCGTCTCCCTGAAGCGGCGTACGTACGAGGAGTCCATGGAGGTGTACGCGGGCTGCGCGTCCTTCACCGCGGACGCCCAGTGCCATCTGCCGGGCACGACGCCGGGCCGTTCCCCGCAGGGCGCCCTGAAGCGGGAGACCTACGCGGCGGCCTCGGACTTCTTCGACCGCTCGCTGTCGGCGGCGGGCATCCGCGCGATGCTCTCGCAGATCGAGAACGTGACGGGGGCGGGCGCGGGCAGCATCGCGCTCACCGCCCTCGGCGGCGCCATCAACCGCGTCGACCCGACGGCGACGGCCTTCGTGCACCGCCGCTCGCGGATGCTCGCGCAGTACATAGCGTCGTGGCGCGCGGGCACGTCGGGCACGCCCGCGCAGACGTGGCTGAAGAAGGCGCACGGCGCGATGGGGCGGTACGCGTCGGGGGCCGCGTACCAGAACTACACGGACGCGACGCTGACGGACTGGCGCAAGGCCTACTACGGGGACGCGGCGCCCCGCCTGAAGAAGCTGAAGAAGCGGTACGACCCGGACCGCTTCTTCGACTTCCCGCAGGCCCTCTGACGGGTCGTCCGCTCAGGCGCGGGTCAGGCGCGGGTCAGGCGGCGAGATCCCGCTCGTCGGGGCCCGCCGCGGCCCGCGCGGACGGGGCGGTGGCGCCGAGCGGCGCGGCCACGGGGCTGACCCGGCGGTCGTGCACCAGCCAGCCGAGTCGCCCCGAGCGCCCGACGGCCTTGGCGACCGGCGTGAGCAGGGCCATGGCGAGCGGCGAGAGCAGCAGGGCGACGGCGGTGCCGAGCGCGAAGCCGCCGACGACGTCGGTGGGGTAGTGCACGCCCATGAAGACGCGGCAGAAGCCCTCGAACGCGGCGAGCGCGAGGCCGATGAGGCCGAACCTGCGGTTGGCGACGAAGAGGGCGGCGCCCATGGCCATGGCGAGCGTCGCGTGGTCACTGACGAACGAGAAGTCGTTCTTGCCGTGCACCAGGACGTCGATCCCGCTGTGGTCCCTGGCCGGCCGCGGTCTCTCCACGAAGCCGCGGATGGGCACGTTGACCAGGACCGCGATACCGGCGGCGAGCGGCGCCCAGACGACGGCGGCGACCGAGGACGCGGCATCGTCGAGAGTGGAGCGCTTGCGCTGGCCCCACCAGCACCACACGACGAGCAGCACCAGGACGATCAGCAGGCCGTACTCCCCGGTGAACGCGAGGGCGCGGTCGAGCCAGTGCGGGGTCTCCCGCGTCAGGCCGTTGATGTCGTAGAGCAGGCTGACGTCGGGGTTCGACCCGGATTCATCGAGTCCAGCCATGGCGCTGCGGCCCCTTGTCTTTAGCCCGTGGGCACACCGTTCCGCGCACCCTTCTCGATCAGCCCCCGTGGTCGGTCCAGTCAAGGGAACGCGCAGTCCCCACCCCTACGTTCCACTCTCCACCGAAAGATCACCCAGACGTTATCGAAGAGAGATACATCGCCGCAGCTCAGGGGAGGGTTTTGACGGAGTGTTCCAGCCACCTCACCCCACGCGTATGCCCCCGCGCCCCTTCCGCACACCCCTTTTTCAGACCTCTGTCGGCTTGACGGGGGCCGCTTTCGCGCCATCTTCGGTGACTCGCGTCGCGCCGAAGTAGTCCGGAGTGTCGATCGGGTCGAACCGGATCACGGCACCCGCACGCGGGGCATTGATCATGTATCCGCCGCCGACATAGATCCCGACGTGCCGGATGGCGCGCGAGTTGGTCAGATCGTCGGAGAAGAACACCAGGTCACCGGGGAGCAGCTCCTCCCGCTTGGGGTGCGGGCCCGCGTTGTACTGGTCGTTGGCGACACGCGGCAGCGTGATGTCCACCGTGCGGTAGGCGGCGAGGGTGAGGCCGGAGCAGTCGAAGCGCCCGCCCTGCTCGGGCGTGCCGTTGCCGCCCCACAGATAGGGGGTGCCGAGCTTCTTCTGCGCGAAGTAGATGGCGGCGGCCGCCTGCTGCGAGGGCTGCACGCGCCCCACGGGCTTCGCGAAGCTCTTGGAGAGGTTCGTGATGGTCTGTACGTAGTTCTGCGTCTCGCGGTACGGCGGGACGCCGCCGTACTTGATGACGGCGTAGGCCCCCGCGTTGTACGCGGCGAGCATGTTCTTCGTGGGGTCGCCCGGCGCGTCCTTCACATAGCCCGCGAGCTTGCAGTCGTACGAGGCCGCGGACGGGATGGCGTCCTCGGGGTCCCAGATGTCGCGGTCGCCGTCACCGTCGCCGTCGAGGCCGTGCGTGGCCCAGGTCCCGGGGATGAACTGCGCTATCCCGAGCGCCTTGGCCGGGCTCTTGGCGCGCGGGTTGAACCCGCTCTCCTGGTAGAGCTGGGCGGCGAGCAGCGCGGGGTTGATGGCCTTGCAGAGGTTGCCCCACTTCTGCACGAGGGGCTGGTACGTCGCGGGCACGGCGCCCTTGGCGAGGCCCACGGAACCGCCGCCCGTGCCGTTCGCCATGGTTCCCGCGGCCATGTAGGTGCCGAAGACGAGCAGCGCGATGAATCCGAGGGCACCGCCGATCCCGGCGGACGCGATCAGCCACGCCTTACGCACCGTCAACCACCCCTCGCACGGCGGGATTACACCGTCGCTCAGTGTAGATGTCCGGGGCGCGCGTGGAGGTGATCATCCACTACTTGGAGGGGCGCTTCGGGGGCACGGGGGCGGACGGGCCCGGCGCCGCGGCCCCGCCCTCGGCTCGCGGGGTGCGTCCGTCGGCACGCGGCCACCCACCGGCATGAGG
>NZ_JASKYR010000692.1:0-3702 GCF_041028215.1 Streptomyces flavofungini | reverse complement strand
CTCGGGGAGCGTGGGGGCGGGGGCGGTCATCCGAGCGCGGTCCGCTTGAGCGAGCGCTGCACCGAACGGGCCCGGCGGGCCACGCGCCGCACCGCGGCGTTGCGCGGGATGAACGCGAGCTGCGAGGGCACCGCCCCCGGCAGGGCGAGCGCGGTCAGGCGCCGCCGCTTGAAGTATCGCCAGGTGCGGTCGGTCAGATGCCGCGAGAGATAGCGCTCGGCGTCGGCGCGCAGCCCCGGATAGATCTGCGGCTGCATCGCGAAGCCGACGGCCTTGAGGAGGTTCGTCAGCTCGCCGGTGCCCATCCCGGCGCGGGCCTCCGCGACCGCCGTGGCGTCGGTGAGGTCCGGGAGCAGCGCGTCGACGATGGTGACGGGGACGCGGTTGCTGTTCTGGTACGGGGCGAGGCGTTCGAGGAGGAGGTCCGTGCCGGTGCGGGCGACCGGCAGGCCGTAGAGCGCGGACGCCGTGAGCAGGGCGGTGGAGAAGCAGCCGACGACGAGCGCGGGCCGCATCCGCTGGTACAGCTCCTCGGCGAGTACGGGGGTGTCGAGCACCGTCAGCTCGACCCCGATCGCCAGGGCCTCCTTCTCCAGGGTGCGCGACCAGCGGGCCGGTGCCGTGGGGTGCGGCTTGAACACCACCTGCGTGTGGCCGAGCTCGGCGGCGCCGCGCACCATGCGGACGTGCAGCTCCTCCTCTTCCTCGGGGGTGAGGATGGAGAGGGCGGAGAGGTACTGGCCGAGGACGAGCGCGGGCGCCTCTAGGTCGGGCAGCTCGGCCGAGTCCGCGCCGACCTCGCCGAGTTCCGCGAGGACCTTCAGGAACGCGTCCGTCGGCACGATCTCCGGCGTGACACCGAAATCGGTCAGGAGCAGCGGCGTGAGGCCCGGCACCAGATCCAGGTGGAGCAGGCGCCGCACACGGGTGCCGATCAGGGGGTCGATCTTGTTGCGGGTGGGGCCATAGCTCATCAGGCCGTCGGCGTAGACGTCCACGGGGGCGCCGGTGAAGATCTGGGCGAGCGCGAGCGCCGGATTGACCTGGATCGACTCCACGGCGAGCTCGATCTCGTCGTCGCCCAGCTCCCAGAGCATGCGGAGATAGCGCTCCCAGAGCGTCACGTCGTCGCCGCGCGGCGACCAGCCGCCGGGGTGGAAGGGGAAGATCGCCTCGTTCCAGGAGCGCACCTCGTCGAACCGGCCGCGCAGCCGGTCGAAGCCGGGCATCGCGTCGAGCGGCGTCGATGTCTCGGGCGTCGCCGCGTTGTTGCTGACCAGGAGGATGCGCCGGTCGGCGGAGCCGAAGCGGTCGGTGTCCAGGGCCGCGGCGAGCGTCGCCGCGCCGTACAGCGTGGACGCGAGGAAGACTTGCGTCGGCATTACGCGGCCACCTCCGCCGGGACCGCGCGGCGGCGCAGCCTGCGCAGCCGGGTCGCCCGCTGGACGTCCATGGAATCCAGTGCCTGCTCCAGCACGTCCTGCGGCATCCGCTTCAGCGCCGCCGCACTCATCGACTTCAATTTGCGGGCCACGGATGGCTCGAACCTTTCGATGGAACCCAAATGATGGGAGATGATCGCGCAATATGTTCGTACGGCTTTCGGCAGCAGTTCCGCGGCGTCCTTGTCCGACGCGGTTTCCCGTACCACCTGGTCGAATGCCTTGATGAAATCGAGCTGGCGCACGTCACCGATCTGGGTGAGCGACGACGCGACGCCGCGCCGGTAGAACACCCCGAGCAGGCTCACCGCGGCGAACGATTCGGCCTCCCGGTGCAGCCGCCAGATCCACGGCCGGTCCTCGGCCGTGCGCAGCCCGTCGGTGAAATGCAGCAGGCCCTTCTCGGCCAGCCGCCGGTGGTAGACGCCGGCCCAGGCGTACGCGTAGTCGACGGACGTCGAGCGGTCCGCGGGCAGGATCACCTCGCGCGGGTTCATCACCACCCCGCGCCTGCCGTGCGGCACCCGGTGCACGCTGCGGGCCCGCGCGGTGCACTGCACATGGTCGGTTCGGACGAAGTCGCACCCCAGCCCCTCGATGGCGGCCACGAGCCGCTCGTAGTAGCCCGGCGCGAGCCAGTCGTCGCCGTCGAGGAAGGTGAGGTACTCGCCCCGCGCCGCGTCGAGCCCGGTGTTGCGGGCCGTGGCGAGGCCGCCGTTGCGCTCATGTCTGAGCAGCACGGCACCGGGGAGCTCGCGCTCGGCGCGGTCCAGGATGTCCGGGGTCTCGTCGCGCGAACAGTCGTCGACGAGAATGAATTCGAAGTCGTCCCGCGCGTTCGCACGCAGACTCTTCAAGGTGTCGGGCGCGTATTGCTGCACGTTGTAGAACGGCACGATGACGGAGAGCTTAACCACGCGGGTGACGTTAGGTGTCGGCCCGGCATTCGCGTCGACCCGTGGTGGGCCGGAAGGTGAACGACGTGTGGCGGAATGGTTAACCGGACCGCCCCCACGGCATTTCCGGGGCCGATTCGCCATTCGTCGGCATGCTGTTAACCGTTTGTTGCACCTGAGTTGGGCCGCGAATCGAAATGCCTTCCTAGCGTCTGTGACGTGCCAGCAAGTAACCGAAACCCGCTCCGGGTGGCCGTGCTCGCCGACTCCGACACGCGATGGAAGTGGGGCGCCCTCACGGCGGACCGCATCGCGACGGGGAACCGGACCGACGGTCACCGCCTCAGCGGGTTCCTGCTCCGCGGCCGGGCCACCCCCACACCCCGGCAGCTCGAAGAGGTGGGTGTCCGCGCGGACTCCCTGCGCGAGGTCACCGCCGTGGAGTTCCTGCGCGAGATGGAGCGCGACGCGCCCGACGTGATCGTCCTCGCCCTCGTGGGCGGCGCGGTCCAGGCGCTGCTGCACGGACTCGCCCGCGTCGCCGCCGACGCCCGCCTCACCGGCACCTCCGCGACCCGCCCCGTCGTCGTCACCGGCTACGTCGGCGTCGTCTACGAGAAGCTCGCCGACGGGCTCCTGCTGCGGCACGGCGCGGACATCGTCCTCGCCAACTCCCGCCAGGACGCCGAACGCTTCCGCGCGGTGTACGAGGGGGTCGGCGCCGACGCCTCATCCGTCACGGAGGCCGCACTGCCCTTCCTCGGCGGCGCGCCCTACGCCAAGAACGACCCCTACACCGTCGTCTTCGCCGCCCAGCCCTCCGTGCCCGAGACCGCCGCGCACCGCACCTACCTGCTGCGCCGCCTCGCCGAGCACGCCCGCCTGCACCCGGAGCGCGAGGTGCTCCTGAAGCTCCGCAGCAAGCCGGGCGAGCACACCACGCACATCGAGGAACTGCCCTACCAGAAGCTGACCCAGCGCCTGGACGGCGGACTGCCCGGCAACGTCCGCCTCGTCTACGGACACATGGGCGAGGTGCTCGACCGCACCGACCTCCTGGTCACCGTCAGCTCCACCGCGGCACTCGAAGCCCTGCACCGGCGCATCCCCACCGCGGTCCTCACCGACCTCGGGGTGCGCGAGGCGCTCGGCAACCACCACTTCACCGGGTCCGGCTGCCTCGCCTCCTGGGACCAGCTCGACGCCGGGCACCTGCCCGAGCCCGACGAGCGGTGGCTCTCCCGGCAGGGCGTCGCCGCCGACGGATCGTACGAGCAGGCCTTCGACACGGCACGGCAGCGCGTCGGCGACCTCCTGGCCGAGGCCGCCGAAGGACGCCTCGCCCCGCTCAGGCCCTTCTACAG
>NZ_JASKYR010000691.1:0-3873 GCF_041028215.1 Streptomyces flavofungini | reverse complement strand
GGTGAACAGTGGGGGCAGGCTTTCGATCACCGTAGTCATGGGGGGCGGCTCCGGGCGAGAGCCTGCCGGGGGGGGCGGCGCCCACCGACCCCGCGCCGCGAAGTCGCGGATGCACGGGGAGTGTTCAGCACCCCGCGACGTACACTGCTGCCCGCCCACCATGAACGGCGGGACGGAGGGCCGGAACGGGAAGAGGGCGCGCAATGCGGGTGCTGTTGTCCACCTACGGGACGCGTGGCGATGTCGAACCGCTGGTGGCTCTCGCGGTGCGGCTCCGGGCGCTCGGCGCGGAGGTGCGGATGTGCGCCCCGCCGGACGAGGAGTTCGCGCACCGGCTCGCGGGCATCGGCGTGCGGCTGGTGCCGCTCGGGCCGCCGGTACGGGAGCTGCTGCGCGGCACGGGCCTGCCGACGGCGGAGGAGCTTTCGCGGTACCGGAACGGACTCGTCGACTCGCAGTTCGAGATCCTGCCCTCGGCCGCCGAGGGGTGTGACGTACTGGTGGTGGCGGGCCTGGGCCAGATCGGCGCGCGGTCCGTGGCGGAGGCGGCGGGCATCGGCTACGTGTACGTGAGTTACGCGGCGGTGCATCTGCCGTCGCCCCACCATGGGCCGCCGCCCCGGCCGGGCTGGCCCGAGCCGGAGGTGACGGACAACCTCGCGCTGTGGGAGCTCGACGCCCGGAACGTGAACGCCCAGTTCGCCGAGGTGCTCAACGGTCACCGCACGGCGATCGGCCTGCCCCCGGTGGACAACGTCCGCGACCACGTCTTCACCGACCGGCCGTGGCTCGCGGCGGACCCGGTCCTCGGCCGGTGGCCCCAGGGCCATGATCCGCAGGGCCTCGATGTGGTCCAGACGGGTGCGTGGAGCCTGCCGGACGACCGTCCGCTCCCGGCCGAGCTGGTCACGTTCCTCGAAGCGGGCGCGCCGCCGGTCTACCTGGGCTTCGGCAGCGCGCACATGTCACCGGACACCGCCCGTCCGGCCGTCGAGGCGATCCGCGCCCAGGGCCACCGTGTGCTCGTCTCACGCGGCTGGGCGGAGCTGGACGTCATCGACGACCGGGACGACTGCCTCGCCATCGGCGAGGTCAACCACCAGCGTCTGTTCGGCGAGGTGGCCGCCGTGGCGCACCACGGCGGCGCGGGCACGACGGTGACCGCCGCCCGGGCGGGTGTGCCGCAGGTGGTGGTGGCTCTGCGGATGTCGGACAACCCGTACTGGGCGGGCCGGGTGGCGGCCCTGGGCATCGGCGCGGCGCCCGAGGGCCCGGCACCGGGCGGCGAGGCCTTGCACACCGCCTTCAAGACGGCGCTGGCCCCCGGGACCAGGGCGCGGGCGAAGGCCCTGGGCGCCGAGATCCGCGTCGACGGCGCGGAGAGGGCCGCCGCGCTGCTCATCGACACGTTCCGGTGAGCCGGTCGCGGACGCGGCGATGAGTTCTCCCGGCCCGGGGAGTCTCCTCACTGTCGGGCCCGGAACCGGCCCACACGAGCCGACACCACCGGAGGATCACATGTCCCAGCTGTTGAGGGTGCAGAACTTCAACGTCTCGAGTGACGGAATCGGGGCCGGTGAGGAGCAGACCCTGGAGAGGCCGTTCGGGCACGTCGCGCCGGAGCGGCTGTTCGCGTGGGCCGGTGCCACCGCGAGCTGGCCCATGCGCACCGAGCCCGGGGGCAGCCGGGGCCTGGACGACTACCTCACCCGGGACTACACCCGCAACATCGGCGCCGAGATCATGGGCCGCAACAAGTTCGGTCCGCAGCGCGGCCCCTGGCAGGACCACGAGTGGCAGGGGTGGTGGGGTGACGAACCCCCCTTCCACACTCCGGTGTTCGTCCTGACCCACCACAAGCGTCCCTCATTCACGCTGTCGGACACGACGTTCCACTTCGTCGACGGCTCCCCCGCCACGGTCCTTCAGCAGGCCAAGGAGGCGGCGCGGGGCAAGGACGTACGGCTCGGCGGCGGGGTGAGCACCATCAGGGAGTTCCTCGACGCCGACCTCGTCGACACCCTGCACGTCACGGTGTCCCCCGTGAAGTACGGGAGCGGGCTGCGGCTCTGGGAGTCCCCCGACGAGCTGCTCGACCGCTTCCACCTGGACGTCGTGCCCAGCCCCAGCGGGGTGACGCACCACCTGTTCTGGCGGAAGTAGCGACATACCAGGTGGGGCCCGGCCCCGTGTGGCTCACCAGGTCTTGCCCGCCTGCTCCCGGAGCGCGCGGTTGATCCGGTTGAAGAAGTTGGTCATCGCGACCTCCAGGACGATCGCGCCGAGCTGCTCCTCGCCGAAATGGCTCGCGGCGGCATCCCACACCTCGTCGGTCACACCCGGTGCGCCGTCCTGGATGCGGGTGGCCGCCTCGGCCAGGGCGAGGGCCGCCCGCTCCGCGTCGGTGTAGAAGGGCGTCTCGCGCCACGCCACCACGTTGTGCAGCCGCTCGTCCGTCTCACCGGACGTGCGCGCGCCCTCGACCGTGGCGAAGACGCAGGGGCTGCACCCGTTGATCTGGCTGATCCGCAGGTGGATGAGGGACAGCAGGCGGGGGTCGACGCCTCCGGAGTGCAGCGCCTTGAAGAGGTGCTGGATCGCCTTGCTGACGTCGGGGTTCACGGGCTGGTTCATACGTGCTTCCATCGGTGTCGCTCCTTATGGGTCGGTCCCGTTGCCGTTGCCGGGACCATCGGTTACCTGAGCCCTTCCGGGCCCGTCATCACCCCTGACGGAGCGAAACGAGGGAAGGTAACAACGTGCCCGACACCAGCCGGATCAAGGCGGATGAAGCCAGCAGGCCGACCACCGATGTGACCGAGGCGTTCGAGGGAGAGCGCGATCGGCTGCGCGCGGTGGCGCACCGCATGCTCGGCTCCCACGCCGACGCCGAGGACGTGGTCCAGGAGACCTGGCTGCGGCTGTCCCGTCAGGACACGGCGGGCATCCACAACCTCGGCGGCTGGCTGACCACGGTGGTCGGCCGGATCAGCCTCGACGTCCTGCGGTCACGCCGGACCCGCCCGGAAGCGCCGTACGAGGACGGTCTTCCCGAGGTGGTGGTGGCCGTCGACGACGGCCCCGTTCCCGAGGACGACGCGGTGCTCGCCGATGCGGTCGGGCTCGCGCTGCTGGTCGTCCTGGAGTCGCTCGGGCCGAGCGAGCGGCTGGCGTTCGTGCTGCACGACCTCTTCGCGGTGCCCTTCGACGAGATCGCCCAGATCCTCGGCAAGTCCACCGCCGCCGCCAAGATGCTCGCCAGCCGCGCCCGCAAAAAGGTGCGGGCGAGCGAGCGGCCCTCCGGTGGCGGGCGGGAGCAGCGAAAGGTGGTTGAGGCCTTCCTGGCGGCGGCCCGTCACGGAGACTTCGATGAGCTGCTTCGCGTACTCGACCCCGAGGTGGAACTGACCGTCGACACCCCGAACGGCGTGGTCGTCGCCCTCGGCGCCACCAAGGTCGCGGCGGGCGCCCGGCTGTCCGCGGGTGCGGCCGCGCGGCGCCGCGACGTGCTCGTCGACGGCCGCCCGGGAATCGTGTCCTGGCGCGAGGACGGCACCCCGCTCTCGGTCCTGGCGTTCACCGTCACGGACGACCGGATCACCGCCATCACGATCGTGGCCGACCCGGCGAAGCTCGCGCGGATGGACCTGCCCGAGGCGGCGTGATCGGCGCAACTCCTTGAAGGGGGCAGCGGCGGGCACCGTCTTTTGCGTTCATTGAGTACATGAAGAACGTGCCGCACGACCGGGTCGCCCGGCCGGAGAGTGGCGCTAGAGTCCCGGCCGTTGGTCCTGGTCAGAGCTGGTTCTGTCGCGCGGGCGACCGGGCGGTTCGCTCCGTCCGGGCCGCCCCCTGCCCTGCCCGGCCCAGTCC
>NZ_JASKYR010000690.1:0-4511 GCF_041028215.1 Streptomyces flavofungini | reverse complement strand
CCCCCACGGGGCGTCCGCCGGGGTGTGCCGGGGGCGTCGACGCCCCGTGGGGGCCTGCGCGGGGTGCGGCTGCGGCGGCGTGTGGTCGTCACCCGGTGCGTGCGACGCGGCGGCGTGCTGTCCGGTGTCGTCGCCCGGACCGCCCCGACCGCCCGGATAACGCTGCGGGCGCGGAGCAGCGGCGCTCACGAACCCTCCGGGCAGCGGCGCCTCGCCGACGGCGGCACGGCTGGCCGCCGCCTGGTTCAGTACGGCGTGACCGGGACCGCTCTGCCCGCCGCCCTGATCGGCCCCGCTTCGAGCGCCCGTGCCCGTGCCCGTGTTCGTGACCGTGCTCGTGTTCGTGCCTGTGCCCGCACCCGCGCGTGTGCCCTGCGGTTCGGAGCCGGGGCTGAGCACGCCCTGGTTCACGGCCACGGCACCTTGATTGACCACGGCGCGGCCGACGGCCGCATGGCCCGGGACGTTCCCACCGGGCTCGTGACCGCCGAGCCCCGGACCGCCCGGTTCCGGGCCGCCCAGTTCCGGGCCGCCGAGTTCCTGACCGCCGGGCTCCTGGCCCGGCGCGCGGTCGGCGGCAGCGGGCGGCAGGGCGAAGACGCGTCCGCTGTTCGCCTCCTCGGCCGCCGCGCGCTCCTTGGCGGCTGCCAGCGCCCGCCGTGCCCTGCGCCCCGTGGGCCGCGCGGCATCGCCGTGCCCGGCCTCCACCGCGGCGAGTTCACTGCCGGTCGTACCGGTCGTACCGGTCGAGCCGGTCGTGCCGGAAGTCTCCCCGGTGCCCGAGGCCAGCGCGGGCAGTGCGTGCTGCTCACCGCCACGCCGTGCGCGCCGCCCCGTACCGCCCGCGGGCACCGGCACGCCCTGCGGCGGCACCGTCTGACCCAGCGCGGCGGACCCGGCGGCATGCTCGGCCGCGGTCACCACGGAACCCAGGGCGCCCTCGGCTCCGGCCGCGGCACCCTCCGCGCCCTCGGCGGCACTCGGCCGCCCACGCCGCCGCCCGGTACCGCCCGAAGCACCGCCACCGGTCGCCTGGCCGGGCACCTGACCGGCCACACCAGTAGCGGCAGTGCCCCCAGCCACACCGGCGGCACCAGCGGCACCACCGGACGCCCCCGAAGACTGCGCGAGCGCACCCGGCGCACCCGCCGCACCCGTCACCGAGCCGCCGAGCGTGTCCGGAGCGGCCTCGGCGGCGCGCCGTCCCCTGCGCCGCCCCGTACCGCCCGACGCGGCGGGGGCCCCGGCCTCGGGCCCGGCGCCCGTCTCGGGGAGCGCAGTGCCCAGGAAGGAGTCCGTGGAGGAGCGCCGAGCACGTCGGCGTCCGCCGCCCGAGGCCTGCTCGGGTACGACGACCGCACCGCCGGGGCCCGCCCCGGAAGCTCCGGACGCGGCCGGAACCGGCGTCTCCGTGGAGCCAGCCCCCGGAACCGGCGTCTCCGTAGAGCCCGCCCCGGAAACAGCCGTCTCCGTAGAACCAGCCCCCGAAACCGTCGCCTCCGTGGAGCCCGCCCCGATCGGCACCTCAAGGACGTACGCGCTGCCGCCCATGCCCGGCACCTCGTGCGTCTGGAGCACGCCTCCGTGCGCCCGCACGATGCCCCGCACGATCGGCTCGTGCACCGGATCGCCCCCGGCGTACGGCCCCCGCACCTCGATACGGACGACCTCCCCGCGCTGCGCGGCGGCCACCACGATGGTCGAGTCCACATAGCCGCCGCCCGCGACGGCGGCGACGTCCGCGCGTGTGTTGCCGGTGGCGTCGATTCCGGCGACGTCCGCGACGAGGTGCGCCACGGCCGTGGCGAGCCGCCCGGCGTCGGCGGAGATCTCGATCGGCGGCGCGTGCACCGCGAACTGCGCGCGTCCGGGCCCGATCAGCTCGACGGCGCCCTCCACACCGGCGGCGACGACCGCGTCGAGCAGGACCGGCGTACGGGAGAGCCGCTCGTCGCCCGCGTCGAGCCGCTGGTAGCCCAGGACGTTGTCGACGAGCGTGGTCATCCGGGCGTACCCGGCGGACAGGTGGTGCAGGACCTGGTTGGCCTCGGGCCAGAGCTGGCCCGCGTCGTCCGAGGCCAGCGCGGCGAGTTCGCGGCGCAGCTCGTCCAGGGGCCCGCGCAGCGAGGAGCCGAGCACGGCGAGCAACTGCTCGTGCCGCGCGGCCAGCGCCTCGTACCGCGCCTTCTCGCGCTCGGCCAGCTCCTCGAAGCGGTCCTTCTCGCGCTCGGCGAGCGCCGCGTACCGCTCCTGTTCGGCGGCGAGGTCCTCGGCCCGCTGCTCCTCGGCGGCCTTGATCTCGGCGGCGCGCTCCTCGGCGGCGGCGGCGAGCTCCTCCTCGTGCCGGGCCAGGGCGGCCTCGTACTTCTCGTTCAGCTCGTCGTAGGGCCTGCGGTCGGTGAACGTCATCACCGCGCCGACGAGTTGGTCCCCGTCGCGCACGGGCGACGTCGTGAGGTCGACCGGCACCTTGGCGCCGCTCCTGGACCACAGGACCTGCCCGCGCACCCGGTGCTTGCGCCCGGAGCGGAGCGTGTCGGCGAGCGGGGACTCCTCGTAGGGGAAGGGCTCGCCGTCGGCGCGCGAGTGCAGGACCAGCGGGTGCAGCTCCTGCCCGCCGAGGTCGCTCGCCCGGAAGCCCAGTATCTGGGCGGCGGCCGGATTGACGAGCACGACCCGTCCGTCGGTGTCCGTGCCGACGACGCCCTCGGCGGCGGCCCGCAGGATCATCTCGGTCTGCCGCTGCGAACGCGCCAGCTCGGCCTCGGTGTCCACGGTGCCCGAAAGGTCCCGTACGACGAGCATGAGCAGTTCGTCGCCCGTGTACCCGTGGTGGTCGTACGCGTCCCTGCCGTCCTCCAGCGGGGAGCTCGTCACCTCGACGGGGAACTCGGCGCCGTCGGTGCGGCGCGCGATCATCCGCGTGGGCTTGGTCCGGCCGCGGTCGTCGATGGTGTCGGGCCGCCGCATGGACCCGGGGATCAGCCGGGAGTCGAACTCCGGCAGCAGATCCAGCAGGCCGCGGCCCACCAGGGCGGTGCCCGGCGCCTCGAACGCCTCCAGGGCGATCGCGTTGGCGTTCACCACGGTGCCGTTGGCGTTGACGAGCACCAGGGCGTCCGGGAGCGCGTCGAGTATGGCTGCGAGGCGAGCAGCGCCTCGGGATGGCCTGCTGCTCACGACGACGCTTCCTCCCTGGTTACCGCTGCTTGCCGACCCGCTCAGGCCATCTTGCCCCTCGGCCCGTGGCGTGTCACGGGAGGGAGTCTACGGGGAGTGGTTGCGGGCGCGACGCCGGATGAGAGGGAGGTCGCACGCAGAACCTGTGAGTTTTCCGTACCGCCAGGTCACGGCGGGGTCGTGAGACACCTCCGCGCGCGGGCCTGCCGACACGCCGCCCGACACGCCGCCCGACGCGCCCTCCGACACGCCGGTCTGCCCGCCCTCCGACACGCTGGTACGCCCCGTACGCCCCGGGGTCAGGTCCGTGCCGCCGTGTCGGGCAGGACGGGGGTGAGGCGGTCCCAGCGGGAGATCTCGCAGCCGTTGCTCCGGTCGTACGTCGCGTCGACGGGACGGCCCGCCCAGGTCCCGGTCACATGTGCGGTGGCGGGCCCGCCGTACTGCATGGTGCACATCGTCCCGGGCGGCGTCTTGGCGAACGGGTCCTTTCCGTACACCGTCACCTCGTCCAGACGCGCGCACGCCTTCGCCGCGTCGGGGTGCGTGCCGCCCGTGGGGTGACAGTCCAGTACGTACCTGCCGTCGGCGCCGCCGGAGTCGGCCACGGTGATGACGAGCCGGTCGGTCGGTGCCACGGGGTGCGAGACCGCCTGCGCGGCGGAGGGCACGGCGGACAGCGCGGCGGCGGAGGCGGCGGCGGAGAAGAGGAGACGGCGCAGCATGGGGGCTCCACGGAGTTCGGCGGAACGTATACGGATGGCTCTACCGCGTCTAACGCCGTGCGCCCCCGGACGTTGCGGGCGGAGTCAAGCGCTTTGCCCTGCGGGCCGCGCTCCTAGTACCTTGGGAGCCGCGATTGGTGACACGCCGCCTGGCTGTGTCATCATCTGCACGCACCCCCGCGCTCGTGGAGGTGTGCAAGCTGGAGGCGTCGCCTAGTCCGGTCTATGGCGCCGCACTGCTAATGCGGTTTGGGACTTAAATCCCATCGAGGGTTCAAATCCCTCCGCCTCCGCGCTGCAAGCCCGAAGCCCCGGTCGTCCGCGACCGGGGCTTCGGCCGTTTCCGGGGACGGGTGACGCGCGGGAGCCTCCGGCGGGCGACGGCAGGAGCCCCCCCGACCGGCCCCGACGGCCCATCCGCCCAGCTCAGAGCCGCTGCGGGAATCGGATTTCGCCTCACGGCGCAGGTCATGTAATGTTGTTCTCGCAACGCCGACGGGGCAGAAAAAACCCCGGAAGCACAAGCACTCGTAGCTTAACGGATAGAGCATCTGACTACGGATCAGAAGGTTGCAGGTTCGAATCCTGCCGAGTGCACAGCAGGCC
>NZ_JASKYR010000069.1:0-16903 GCF_041028215.1 Streptomyces flavofungini | reverse complement strand
GGCCCGCCGTCTCGCTACGGCAAGTGACGCCGGATCAGCCGCGCAGGGCCTGGACCGCGGCCTCCAGACGCTTGCCGAAGTCTCCGTCGGCCTGACGGAAGTTGTTGATCGCGCGGTCCACGATGTCCTCGCGCGACACCTTGGCGATGAAGCCCGACAGGTTGTCGATCAGACGGCTCTTCTCGTCCTCCGACATCAGGCGGTAGAGGTTGCCCGCCTGCACGAAGTCGTTGTCCTCGGCGTGCCGGGGCGTCTCGTGGTTGCCGGTGGCGCCGGTGACGGGGACGGGCTGCCAGAGCGCCCGGTCCGTCTGGAAGGGACCGCCGAAGCTGTTCGGCTCGTAGTTCTTGGCGCCCGCGTGGCGGCCGTCGTACAGGAAGCCGTCACGGGAGTGCGTGCGCGCCTCGGTGGCGTGCGGGCGGTTCACCGGCAGGTGGTCGGCGTTGATGCCGACGCGGTAGCGGTGGGCGTCGCCGTACGCGAAGAGACGGCCCTGGAGCATCTTGTCCGGGGAGGGACCGATGCCCGGCACGAAGTGGGCGGGCGAGAAGATGCTCTGCTCGACCTCGGCGAAGACGTTCTCCGGGTTCCGGTTGAGCTCCAGCTTGCCGATCTCGATCGGCGGGTAGTCCGCGTGCGGCCACACCTTGGTGAGGTCGAACGGGTTGAAGCGGTACGTGGCCGCCTCGGCCGCCGGCATGATCTGCACCTGCACGGTCCAGGTCGGGAACTCACCGCGCTCGATGGCCTGGCGCAGGTCGCGCTGGTGGGAGTCGGGGTCCTCACCGGCGAGCTTGTTGGCCTCGTCCTGCGTGAGGTTCTTGATGCCCTGGTCGGTCTTGAAGTGGTACTTGACCCAGAAGACCTCGCCGGCCTCGTTGTTCCACTGGAACGTGTGCGAGCCGAAGCCGTCCATGTGGCGGTACGAGGCGGGGATGCCCCGGTCGCCGAAGAGCCAGGTCACCTGGTGGGTGCTCTCCGGGCTGAGACCCCAGAAGTCCCAGACGTTGTCCGCCTCCTGCGAGCCCGTGTAGGGGTCCCGCTTCTGGGTGTGGATGAAGTCGGGGAACTTGATGGCGTCCCGGATGAAGAAGACGGGCGTGTTGTTGCCGACGAGGTCGTAGTTGCCCTCCTCGGTGTAGAACTTCAGCGCCCAGCCGCGGGGGTCGCGCACCGCGTCGGCCGCGCCGAGGTTGCCCGCCACGGTGGAGAAGCGCAGGAACGTCTCGGTCTCCTTGCCGACCTCGGAGAGGAACTTCGCCCGGGTCCACTGGGAGACGTCACGGGTGAGCGTGAACGTGCCGTACGCCCCCGCGCCCCTGGCGTGCACGACGCGCTCCGGGATGCGCTCGCGGTTGAAGTGGGCCAGCTTCTCCAGCAGGAGCTGGTCCTGCACGAGCACCGGCCCGCCGAGACCCGCGGTCTCGCTGTTCTGGTTGTCGGCGACCGGGGCTCCGGCCTCCGTGGTGAGCGGTCCCTGCGTCACGTGCGCCTCCTGCGTCATACCTGCGGGTCCTGTCCCTTGGCTTGCGATGCTTCCGATCCTACAATGGACATTGTCTAAGTCAAGCAAACATCCAAAGTCACACCTGTTCGGGACTTGTTCCCTCGCCTGTTAGGCTGGTTTTCATGAGTGACCTGTTGGAACGACTGCGCGGACGCGGCTGGCGCATGACGGCGCAGCGGCGCGTCGTGGCCGAGGTCCTCGACGGCGAGCACGTCCACCTCACGGCCGACGAGGTGCACGCGCGCGCGGTCGGCAAGCTGCCGGAGATCTCCCGGGCCACCGTCTACAACACCCTGGGCGAGCTGGTGACGCTCGGCGAGATCCTGGAGGTCTCCACCGACCGCCGCGCCAAGCGGTACGACCCGAACGCGCACCGCCCCCACCACCACCTGGTCTGCGGCCGGTGCGGCGCCATCCGGGACGTGCACCCCACGGGCGATCCGCTCACCGACCTCCCCGCCTCGGAGCGCTTCGGCTTCACGGTCGAGGACGTCGAGGTCACCTACCGGGGCGTCTGCCCGAACTGCGCGGCGGCCTAGCGACCGCTGCGCCCGGCGGCCCTTCATCCGCAGGCGAAAGCCCCCGGCACCCCTTGTGGCGCCGGGGGCTTTCGCGTACTCCCGGGGCTTTCACGTGCTCCCGGGGCTTCCGGAATCTGACGGGGCGTCATATCGTCGGCGGGCCCTGTGTCCGTACGCCCTCCGCAAGGAGATCCCCGTGGGAGACCCGCACCCGAAACTACAAGCCCACGCAGTCACCCGTACGTTCGGCCGGGCCGCCAAGGCGGTGCACGCCCTCGGCCCCCTAGCTCGGCCCGGCGGACGTGCTCACCGCGCTGGAGAACGGCGGCACCGACTCGGCATGGCTGCTCGACCCGGTCTGGCGCAAGGTCGACGGCGACAGGAAGTACGCGTTCCTCGGCGGGCAGCCGCGGGGCGAACCGCTGGGCGGCCTCCTCTTCGGCCCCAACCTGCTGAGGAAGGACCCGGACGCGGGCGTCGCACTGCTGCGCGCGTACATCCGCACCGTGAACACCTACTTCGCGGGCGACTACAAGGCCGACGAGTCCTTCGCCAAGGAACTGGCCCACCTGCTCGACACGGACGAGGACGTGCTGCTCTCCACGCCGCCGCTGCGCATGGACTGGGAGATCCGCGCGGGCACCACGGACCGCCTCCAGGACGCCTACCGCGCGGCGGGCGTCACCAAGGGAGACAGGGTGCCGGAGAAACGGGTCGTCGACCGGGCGCTGTACGAGGAGGCGGTGGGGCACAGGTAGCCCGCTGCGGCCGCGTTCCGGTGCGCATACACCGAAGGCCCGGGACCTTGTCGGTCCCGGGCCTTCGGCCTTCAGTAGCGGGGACAGGATTTGAACCTGCGACCTCTGGGTTATGAGCCCAGCGAGCTACCGAGCTGCTCCACCCCGCGTCGGTAAACACAACCCTACGTCACCGCTACGACCAGCGCAAATCCGTATACGGGCGCGAGGCGGCGCGGGGCGATCCGGGGGCGGGCACGCCGGGCGACCCGGAGGCGGGCGGACCGGCCCCGCCCCCTTCGTCCGCCTACGCGGAGAGCTCCTGCCGCAAGGCCTCCCGCAGACGCCCCGCCCGCTCGGCGACCTCCGCCGGGCCGAGCTCGACCGCCCGCGTGGCCCAGCGCTGGCCCTGCGCGAGCTGGCCGTGCCGTGCGTAGAGCAGGGCGAGGCGGAGCGCCGCCCTGCCGTGTCCCGCGTCGGCGGCCCTGGTCCACCAGAGCGCGGCCTCGGGCTCGCTGCCCTCCCTGGCGAGCAGCAGGCCCAGGTTGAAGGCGCCGTTGCGGCTGCCCGCCTCCGCGGCCCTGCGGTACCACCGCGCGGCCTCGACGACGTCGCCCCGGCCCGCGGCCAGCATGCCGACCCGGACCTGGGCCCGCCGGTGGCCCTGCTCGGCGGCCCGTTCGTACCACTCCTCGCACTCGGTCTTCTCCGTCGCCGACGTGCCGAGCGCGGGCGAGGTCTCGGCCGGGCTCCGCGCGTCGAGCACCGTGCCGAGCCGGTACGCCGCCTCGGCGCTGCCGCCGCCCGCCGCGCACCGCAGGTGCCGCTCCGCCTCCTGCTCGTCGCCCTCGCGCAGCCGCGCGGTGCCGACCTGGAGGGCGGCGTCGGTGTGTCCGGCCGCCGCCGCGCGCTCGTACCAGCGCAGGGCGGCCGCCTCGTCGTTCCGGCTCGCGTACAGGATGCCGAGGTTGAACGCCGCGTCGACGCTGCCCGCCTCCGCCGCCTTGGAGAACCACGGCTCGGCCCCGGCCGCGTCGCCGCCCTGGAGCAGCAGCACGGCCAGCGCGTTCGCCGCTTCGCGGTGCCCGGCGTAGGCCGCCCTGCGGTACCACTGGTCGGCCTGGGCGGTCCTGTCCTGCTCGGCGCAGAGCAGGCCGAGGTTGTACGCGCCGTTCACGTCGCCCGCGTCCATGGCCGCGCGGTACCACCGCTCGGCGGTCTGGGTCTCGCCGCGCTCGGCGTGCAGCGCGCCCAGGGCGTTCGCTGCGTTGCCGTCGCCGTCCTGGGCGGCCTTGAGCCACCACACGGCGGCGCTCTCCTGGTCGCCCGCGTCCCGCAGCAGGAAGCCGAGGGCGCAGGCCGCCCTGGCCTCGCCGTCCTTGGCGGAGTTCAGGTACCAGCGCCCGGCCTCCTTGAGGTCGCCGCGCTGCTCCAGGATCGCGCCGAGGTGCAGCGCGGCCCGCCGGTGCCCGCGCGCGGCCGCCTGCCGGTACCACTGCTCGGCCTCGCCCGCCGGTCCCCGTACGTCCTTGCCGCCCTGTCCGCTCCTGTCGCCCCGTCCGCTCCTGCCGCCGCGCGCGCCCCGGTCCGCGCGCGGGCCCTTGCCCGCCTCGCGGACCGCGCGTACGGGGTCCTCCCCCGGCTCGGCGCTCTCGCCGCGCTCGGCGGCCGCCCGCCGGTCCAGCGCGCGGGCCAGGCGGTACGCGGCCTCGCGGTGGCCGCGTTCGGCGGCGACCCGCATCCAGCGCTCGGCCCCGAGGTCGCCGCGGTGCTCCAGGAGGTCGGCGAGCGCGTACGCCCCGAGGGTGTGGCCCTGCTCGGCGGACTGCCGCAGCCAGTACTCGGCGGCGGGCTCGTCGCCGCGCTCGCGGTGGTGCCTGCCGAGCGCGTGCGCGGCGGCGGCGGAACCGGCGACCGCGGCCACCCGCCACCACCCGGCCGCCTCATCCGCGTAACCGCGCTGGTGCAGCAGGACACCGAGGTTGTTGGCCGCGGCACGGTCGCCCTCGGCCGTGGCCGCGCGCAGCAGCGACTCGGCCCCGTCGAGGTCACCGCGGCGCAGCAGAAGGCTTCCCAGGACGCTCATCGCGTCGACGTCGCCGGACTCGGCGGCCAGCCGATGGCGCAACTCCTCGGCGGCCGCCCCGGGATCCTCCCGGTCGGCCGGCTGCACAAACCGCCCTGTCTCCAACAGAGTTGCCTTGTCCCCCATAACGTCCATCGTCGCACCACCTGCAACCTGGGTACATCTGGTATACCGCAGCCAGTGAGGTCACTTCAGCGTTTTGTCGACATGCCCACAGAGAGATAAGTCAAACACAGATCCCCCAACTCTCCCCCGTGCGGGCACGGTTCACATGTGTTGGCATAAGCCACCCGCACAGGCACATTCGTCACGTCGTCGGCGCCTCCCGGGTTGACGCCCGCGGGCGTGCCGTACCGCACACGACGAAGGCCCGGATCCAAAAGGATCCGGGCCTTCACCTTGCAGTAGCGGGGACAGGATTTGAACCTGCGACCTCTGGGTTATGAGCCCAGCGAGCTACCGAGCTGCTCCACCCCGCGCCGTTGTGTTCAAACCGTACCACGGCGCGGGGGGCCAGCCTGACCAGCGGCTCAGCCGCCGTCCGCCTCGCTGTTCCTGTCGCCCGCCTTGTCGCCTTCCTTGTCGCCCGCCTTGTCCGCGGACTTGTCGCCGCCCTTGTCGGCGTCCTTCTCCGCGGCCTTGGCGGACGCCTCCTCGGCGCGCTCCAGCGCGTCCTGGAGCCGCTCCTGGGCCTCGCCGTACTTCTTCCAGTCGCCTTCCTTCAGGGCCTTCTCGCCGTCCTCGAACGCCTTCTGGGCGTCGTCGAGCGCGGCCTGGACCGTCGGGTCGCTCGACTTCGGCGGCTTCGTCGGCTCGCCCTCGTCCTGGTCCCCGCCCGGCGGACTGGTGCCGCCGTCGGCGCCGAAGACCTGGTTGAGGCCCTCGCTCAGGCTGTCGGCGAAGACGGTCTCCGTGCCGTACGACACGGCCACCTTCTTCAGGAGCGGATACGCCGACTTGCGGCCCTGCACATAGACGGGCTCCACGTAGAGGAAGCCGTCGTCCAGCGGCACGGTCAGCAGATTGCCGTAGAGGACGTCGGAGTCGGCGCCCTTCATGTCGCGGACGAAGTTGCCGACCTCCGTCATGGAGTTCAGCTTGTTCTGCACCTGTTCAGGGCCGTCGACATCGCCTCTGACTCTCAGCAGCTGCATCTTGCCGTAGTTCTCGCTTCTGGCGTCGGCGTCCACCGTCATGAAGGCCCGCAGGTTGGGCCGCTCACTGGGGGTGAACGTCGTCGTCAGCGAGAACTGCTGCTGGTCCTGGCCCGGCGACTTCAGCGACAGGTAGTACGGCGGGACCGCGCTGTCGTCCTTCTTCGTCGGGTCGTTCGGGACCTGCCAGGCGTCACTCGCGTTGTAGAACTGGCCGGCGTCCGTGACGTGGTACTTGGTCAGGAGCTCGCGCTGCACCTTGAACATGTCCTGCGGGTACCGCAGGTGGTCCATCAGCGCCTGCGGGATCTCGCTCCGGTCCTTGACCGTGCCCGGGAACGCCTTCTTCCAGGTCTTGAGGACCGGGTCCTTCTCGTCCCAGGTGTAGAGCTTGACCTCGCCGGTGTACGCGTCGACGGTCGCCTTCACCGAGTTGCGGATGTAGTTGACCTGGTTCTGCTGGGCGATCACCGTGCGCTGGCTGTCCGCCTGCGAGAGCGAGTCGGCCGTGGTGTCGCCGAGCGTGGTCCGCGAGGCGTAGGGATAGCCGTTGGACGTCGTGTAGGCGTCGACGACCCACTGGATGCGCTTGCCGACCACCGTCGGGTACACGTCGCCGTCGATCGTCAGCCAGGGGGCCACCGCCTCGACGCGCTCCTTGGGCGTGCGGTTGTACAGAATCCGCGAGCCCTCGCCGATCGCTCCCGAGTACAGGATCTGCGGCTCCCCGAAGGACACCGCGTACGCGGCGCGGTTGATCGGGTTGGAGAGGTTGACCCCGCTGTCGCCCTTGTAGCTGTAGGTCTTCTGGCCGCCGCCGTTCTCCTCGTAGTCGAGCTCCTTCTGGGGCCCGCCGACGATGGAGTACTGCGACGTCTTCTCGCCGTAGTAGATCCGCTGCTCGTACTCACCGAGGTCGCCCGTGGTGGGCAGGCCGGACTCGGTGAACGCCGGAGCGCCCTTGGAGCCCTTCTTCGTCTCGGTGCCCTTGGCGGCGACCACTCCGTAGCCATGGGTGTAGGCGAAGTGGTCGTTGATCCAGTTGCGCTTGTCGAGCTTGTTCACGTTCAGCTCGCGCAGGCCGACGATGGTGTCCTGGCCGTTGTACCGGTCCACGTCCAGCGTCCGCGGGAACTGGTAGTAGCTGCGCTCCTGCTCCAGCTGCTGGAACGTGGGCGAGACGATGTTCGGGTCGTTCAGCCGGTAGTTGGCCGCGTCGTCCGCGTTGTCACGCTTCTTCTTGGGGTCCTCGTCGACCTTGCCCGCGCCCTCGTACGCCTCGGGCTTCACGCCGCTGATGCCGTAGGCGTCGCGGGTGGCCTCGATGTTCTTCTCGATGTACGGCGCTTCCTTGGCCTGCTCGTTCGGCTGGACCTGGAACTTCTGGACGATCGCGGGGTAGAGCCCGCCGATGAGGATCGCCGAGAGCACCATCAGGCCGAAGCCGATGACCGGAAGCTGCCAGGTGCGCCGCCACAGCGTCGCGAAGAAGAGCAGGGCGCAGATGACGGCGATGCAGAAGAGGATCGTCTTCGCCGGAAGGTAGGCGTTCGCGTCGACGTACTTCAGGCCGGTCCAGTTGTCCGTCGCCTTGAAGTCACTGGACTTCACCGCGAGGCCGTACCGGTCGAGCCAGTACGCGATGGCCTTGAGCGTCACGAAGACGCCGAGCAGCACCGAGAGGTGCCCGGTGGCCGCCGCGGTCGCCCGCGCGCCGGGGCTGGTGATCCGCAGCCCGCCGTACAGGTAGTGCGTCAGGGCGGCGGCCACCAGGGAGAGGACCGCCGCCGCGAAGCCGAAGCCGAGCAGGAAGCGGTACCACGGCAGGTCGAAGGCGAAGAACGCCACGTCCATGTGGAACTGCGGGTCCTTCTGGCCGAAGGGCACGCCGTTGACCCACAGCAGCCAGGTGCGCCACTGCCCGGCGGCGGACGCGCCCGCGATCAGACCCACCAGGGCGGTGATGCCGATCAGGAGCCACTTCTTGTACGGGGCGATGCCCATGCGGTACCGGTCGAGGCTCTGCTGCTCCATCGACATGGCACTCAGTGGCGGGCGCAGTCGGTGCGCCAGCCAGATGTTCACCCCCACGGCGACCGCCATGAGCAGGCCGAAGACGAAGAACAGTCCGATCTTGGTCCACAGGGTCGTCGTGAAGACCGATGAGTAGTTGACCGAGCGGTACCACAACCAGTCCGTCCAGAACCCGGAGAACATGACGAAGGCCATGGCAAGGACGGCCAGGACCCCCAGTGTCATGAGCAGGGTCCGGACACGACGGGAGGGTCGGCCCACTCTGATCCGTGGCCCCGTCGGGCCTCCGCCGCGGTCCGGCATCTGGAAAGCCAAGGTGCGCACCTCGAAGTTCGCTGTCGATACGTCAGGCCCCCGAGATCGTGGAGCCACACCTATGCAACTTACTCACGCTTTACTCGGTTCCCGTTTCCCGGGACTAACGAGGCAGGATTGTGACCATGTCCAACACTCCCATGGCAGCGAGCCCCCTCACCCGGGCCGTCCTCGAAATCGACGAGTACGTCTCCGGCCTCGGCTGGGACCGGCCCGCCCGCCTCTTCGCGCTGGTCGACACGGCGCGACTGCGCACCCAGGAACCCGGCCTCGCCTCCCAGCTCGGCCTCGACGACGGCGTGGAGCACGCCGGTCTCACCCCCATCGAGCAGGAAGAGATTCCCGCGAACAAGCCGCTGGACGAGTTCCTCGGCACCATCGCCTGGCCGGACGCGGTGACGGGCTGCGCCCTCACCGTGGAGCGCCAGATGCTGCCCCCGTCCGCCGAGACGTCCGTCCCCGAGGGCCTGAGCGACGCCAAGCTCGCCGCGTGGGTGGCGGCCCACCCCGACCGCCAGGAGGTCCGCATGACCGTGGCGGTGCTGCGTGACGGCGCGCGCGAGTCGGCGCTGCGGCTGCGTGAGAAGGACTCGCCGACGGAGGTGCTCACCGGCTCCGACCTGGTGCCGGGCCTGGCGGACGCGCTGGCGGCGACGTTCGCCTGAAGCCTTCCGTCCGGATCACGCCGGGCTCGCGGGTGGGGGTCTCCTCACCCGCGGGCTTCCGTCCGTGAACCGCGTACGTCTCGCCGCGGCCGTCAGCCCGTACGTCTCTCCGCGGCCGTCGGCCCGCCTCGCGTACGCCTCGCCGCGGCCGTCAGCCCGCCTTGCACTCGGGCAGGTCGCCGGTGTCGCCCTCGCGGATCTTCTTCAGGGACTTCACGGCGTCGGCGATGGTGTCGACCTTGACGAGCGTGAGGCCGTCGGGGACGTCGCCCGCGGCCGCCTCGCAGTTGCCCTTGGGCGTCAGGAAGTACTCGGCGCCCTTCTGGCGCGCGCCGACGGTCTTCATCTCGATGCCGCCGATCGGGCCGACCTTGCCCTTGTCGTCGATCGTGCCCGTGCCCGCCACGAACTCACCGCCGGTGAGGTCGTCCGGGGTCAGCTTGTCGACGATGCCCAGCGCGAACATCAGCCCGGCGCTGGGGCCGCCCACGTCGGCCAGCTTGATGTCGATCGTGAACGGGAACGTGTGGTCGGTCCCCGCCTGGATGCCCACGACGGCACGGCCGCCGTCGTCCGCCTTCTTCGTGGTCATCCTGATGTCCTCGGTCCGCGTCGGCTCCTTGCCCGCCTTCTCCGCGGCGGCCGCCTCCTTGACCGGGACGACCGTGAACGTGACGTCGTCACCGGGCTTGCGCCGGGTGACGAGCTTCGCGACGTCCGTCATCTCCTTGACCGACTTGCCGTCGACCTTCTTGATGACGTCGCCCGCGTGCAGCTTGCCCTCGGCGGGGTCGCCCTTGAAGACGGTGGAGACGATGACCTGCGACCGCACCGGCAGCTTGAGCTGACGCAGCGCCGCGACCTTGGCGCTCTCCTGGGACTCGCTGAACTCCTCGGCGTTCTCCTGGGAGGACTGCTGCTCCGTCTTGCCGTCGGGGTAGAGCGTCTCGTGCGGCACCACGATGTTGTCGTGCGCCAGCCAGCCGTAGACCGCCTCCGCCAGGTTCATGTTGTAGTCGGCGCCGGTGACCCTGACCGTCGTCATGTTGAGGTTGCCGGTCGTGGGGTACGTCTTGTGCCCGGAGATCTGCAGCACCGGCTCGCCGTCGTGGTCGCCGAGGGTGTTCACCGTGGGGCCCGGGGACATCTCGGCGTACGGCACTTTGATGAGCACTCCGGCGCAGAGCAGCGCGATCAGCATGAGGGTGGAGGCGAGCATCGTCGCGGTGCGGCGTGGCATGGAACGACAGTACGGGACCCGCCTGTCAGCGCACCTGTGGGGCCGGTCCGTCCGGCTCACGTGCCGGGACGGTGGGCTTCTCCATGGCGGCGCGGAACGCGGCGTAGCCGTTCAGCTCCGTGACATCGCCGGTCTTGCCGGACTTGCGGTTGCGTGCGGCCCAGGTGGCCCACAGCCCCGCACCTATGGCCGCCAGAAACGGAATCAGCAACCAGGCGAGTGATGCCATGTCGACCTCCCGACCCCTTTGCGCTCCGCTACTGACTGATCAGCAGATTAACCATCCGCATGGTCAACGCTCACGGCAGGGGTCGGGTTACGCAACTGGAGCCACACGGGGCAATCCGCCCCCCGTAAGGCAGGCCCTGCCCCAAGCCGCCGCCCTGCTTTCCCTCAGCAGGCGCGGACGTTTCCCCTCAGCAGGCGCCGACCCACTCCTCCTTGCCGTCGGAGAACCGCTGGTGCTTCCAGATCGGCACCTCGTGCTTCAGGTCGTCGATGAGTCTGCGGCAGGCGTCGAAGGCCTCGGCCCGGTGCGGGCACGAGACGGCGACGACCACCGCGAGATCGCCGACCGCGAGATCGCCGACGCGGTGCACGGCAGCGAGGGCCCGCACGGGGAACTCGGCGGCGACCTTCTCCGCCACGCGACGCATCTCGGCCTCCGCGGTCGGATGCGTGGAATAGCCGAGCTCGTCGACGTCCGCGCCGCCGTCATGGTTCCGCACCGTCCCCACGAAGAGCGCCGTGCCGCCCGCCGCGTCGTCGCCGACGGCCCGGAAGACCTCGTCCAGGGAGAGCGGGGTGTCGCGGATCGCGAGGAGCCGGATCGGATCCTGGGCCGCCTGCTCGCCGGGGTGCTCGTTCGTGGTGCGTGCCATACGGCCATGGTGCCGCACGGCACGGACATCACGGAATAGATCTTTCGCCCGGCACGCGCGCGTCGTGCCTTGGAGTTCCCTACAGGGCGCGGAGGCGGCGGTGTGGCGGGGGCCGCCGGTCGGGCGGCCCCGGGGCCTCAGATCCGGCGCCGGGCCTTGCGCGCGCGCCGCACCACCGCGGCCGCGCCGAGCAGCGCCACCGTCGCGCCCGCGGCGCCCGCCGCCGTCGCGTCCTTGCGGCCGAGCCGCCGCCCCGCGACCGTCCGCCGCCCGGCGACCTCTTCGAGCAGCTCCGCGAGAACCTCCTCGTTGGTCCACTGCGGACGCCATCCCGCGTCGTGCAGCCGGCTGACGCTGACCACCCAGGGGTACATCGTGTAGGCGAGGTCACCGGCCGGGGACGGCGTGAGACCGATGCGGTGCAGCCGCGCGGCGGCGCCGAGGGCCACCGTGGAGGGCAGCTCCATGCGCCGGATGCCGCTCAGCTCCTCGACCTCCTCCTGTTCGAGCCAGCCGTCGCAGCCGACCGCCAGCTCCCCGTCGACCTGTTCGAGGACGGCGTACTCCAGGGCGCTGCACAGGTCCTCGACGTGGCAGAACTGCCACGACCAGGAGGCGGGGCGACTCGAAGTAGCGGGTGAGGGCCGTGTCGGTGCCGCCCACCAGGGKGGCGGGCCGCACGACGGTGACATTGAGGCCGGGGTGGGCGCGGGGCGCCCTGCGGGCGAGCCGCTCGACCTCCAGGAGGTCGCCGACGCCGGTGGCCTCGGCGGTCGCGCGCAGTTCGGCGTCCTCGGAGAGGGGCAGTTCGTTGTCGGGCAGTGCTCCGTAGACCATCGCCGAGGTGCACAGGACGACACGGTGGACGCCCGCGGCCGCGGCAGCGGTCAGAACGGTCTGGGTACCGCGTACGTTGTACGCGGTACGGGCCGTGCCATCGGTCTCCAGGTCGAGATCGAGCGCGAGGTGCACCACGACGTCGGCGCCGCGCAGCTTCTCGGCGATCGCGGGGTCACGGACGTCCAGGATGTGCCATTGCGCCTGCGAGCAGTCACCGCGGCGCTCGTCGATGGCGATGACCTGCTTGATCTCCTCCGAAGCGGCGAGGCGCTCGGTCAGCAGCGCGCCCACGCCGGAGGCGGCGCCGGTGACGGCGACCACCGGCCCGCGCAGGGGCGACGAGGGGCCTGACGGGTTTCGCGCTGCGCGAACCTGTGGATCTGGGGAACTCACCGGGCGTCTCCAGCGGTTGTCTTCAGTACGTACCCGAATGACGCGTACGTACCAGGTGGCATCCATCCTGCCGCAGGCCATCAGTCGGCGAAGCACCGAGGCCCGAACCTGTCATGGTGTCTACGCTGGGTGGTGTTGTAAGGCAGCCGCCGCCGGCACGATACCGGCGGCCTGACGAGCCGAGGAATCCCGTGAGTGACACCCCATTCGGATTCGGCCTTCCGCCGGAGGAGCCGGAAGACGGCGACGAGGGCAAGAAGAAGGAATCCCCCGGAGAGGGACAGCGTGGGGGACAGGGCGCCGGTGGTCCCGCGAACCCGTTCGGTTTCGGGGGGTTCCCCGGAGCCGGTGGCCCCGGCGGCGGTGATAATCCCTTCGCCGCGATGTTCGGTTCGATGAACCCGAACGACCTGGGTGCCGCCTTCCAGCAGCTCGGCCAGATGCTCTCGTACGAGGGCGGCCCGGTGAACTGGGACATGGCCAAGGACATCGCCCGCCAGACCGTCGCCCAGGGCACCGCCGACGGCGTCAAGGACGCCAGCGTGGGCCCCGCCGAGCGCTCCGCGGTGGCGGAGGCCGTGCGCCTGGCCGACCTGTGGCTGGACGACGCGACGTCGCTGCCCTCCGGCTCCGGCACGGCCGTGGCCTGGAGCCGCGCCGAGTGGGTCGAGGCGACCCTGCCGGTGTGGAAGGAGCTCGTCGACCCGGTCGCCGAGCGGGTGGGCCTCGCCATGGGCGATGTGCTGCCCGAGGAGATGCAGGCCATGGCGGGCCCGCTGATCGGCATGATGCGCTCCATGGGCGGCGCCATGTTCGGCCAGCAGATCGGCCAGGCCGTGGGCGTGCTCGCGGGCGAGGTCGTCGGCTCCACCGACATCGGCCTGCCGCTCGGCCCGTCCGGCAAGGCGGCGCTCCTCCCGGTGAACATCGAGGCCTTCGGCAAGGACCTGGGCATCGACAAGGACGAGGTGCGGCTGTATCTGGCGCTGCGAGAGGCCGCCCACCAGCGGCTCTTCGCCCACGTCCCGTGGCTGCGCTCGCATCTGTTCGGCGCCGTCGAGGGCTATGCGCGCGGCATCAAGGTCGACACGGCCAAGCTGGAGGACGTCGTCGGCCAGCTCGACCCGCAGAACCCCGAGCAGCTCCAGGAAGCGCTGCAGCAGGGCATGTTCCAGCCGGAGGACACCCCGGCCCAGAAGGCCGCCCTGGCCCGTCTGGAGACGGCTCTGGCGCTCGTCGAGGGCTGGGTGGACGCGGTGGTGCACGCCGCCGCCAAGCCCCGTCTGGCCTCCGCCGACGCCCTTCGCGAGACGTTGCGCCGCCGCCGTGCGACGGGCGGCCCCGCCGAGCAGACGTTCGCCACGCTGATCGGTCTCGAACTGCGTCCGCGCAGGCTGCGGGACGCCTCGCGCCTGTGGGCCTCGCTCACGGACGCGCGCGGCGTGGACGGCCGCGACGACCTCTGGGAGCACCCGGACATGCTGCCGACGGCGTCCGACCTGGACGACCCGGACGGCTTCGTGCACCGCGAGCAGATGGACTTCTCCGAGCTGGACAAGATGCTCGGCGAGGCTGCGGGCGGCGGCTCCGCCAAGCCCGACCTCCAGAAGGGCAAGGACGCGGACGACGACCAGGAGCCCGGCAGGGACACCCCCGAGGACGACGGCAAGTGAGTCTGTACGACGACACGGTCCTCGTCCTCAAGGGGTACGAGGCCCAGCCCGAACTGCGCCAGGCCTATCTGGACCACCTGTCGGCGCACGGCGACGACGGCATGTGGAAGGCCTGCACGGCGGGCCATGTGACGGCGAGCGCCCTCGTGGTCGACCCCGCGCGCGGGCGCGTGCTGCTCACCCTGCACAAGAAGCTGCGGATGTGGCTCCAGATGGGCGGCCACTGCGAGCCGGGCGACTCGACACTGGCGGCCGCCGCGCTGCGCGAGGCCACGGAGGAGTCCGGTGTGCCGGGCCTCACGCTCCTCGCGGGCGGCCCGGTCCGCCTGGACAGGCACCCGATCCCGGGCCCCTGCACGCAGCACCTGGACGTGCAGTACGCGGCGGTGGCCCCCGCCGACGCGGTCGAGGCGATCAGCGACGAATCGCTGGACTTGCGCTGGTTCCGGTACGCGGAGGTCGCGGACGTGGCGGACGAGTCGGTGGTCCGCCTGCTGGAAGCGACCCGAGCACATCTGTAGAAACGTTCGGGGGCGCCCCGCAAGGGGCGCGGGGAACCGCGCGACCAGCCACATACGGCCCGCACGATCCACCGCGCCCCTTCTGGGCGCACACCCCCCCCGGGGACAGGAGCGTCAGCTCCAGACGTTGCCCTGGTTCTGCCCGCGGGCACCCTGCTGCCCCATACCGAACTGAGCCGAGGCGCCCCGCCCGATGTCCGCGTTCTGGGGCGGCAGCATCTCGCTCGGCTGGACGAGCGCCCAGCCCTGTCCCATGAAGCTGAGCTCCCAGCCCTCACCGGTGTTGCCGCGACGCCGCCAGACGCCCGACGAGTGGGTCTGGGCCTGCATCTGCACGCGCAGTCCGTTGGACCAGGCGACGATCGCGTCCGCGTCGGCGTTGACGTACTTGTCGGGCGTGACCTGGAGCATCAGCGGCTGGCCCGAGGTCATCAGGGCGACCTTGCCACGCCCGGAGATGTTGAGCTGGTACTTGCCGGAACCCGAGATGCCGTACTGGCTGTCCACGGCGATGACCTGGTGGGTCAGCGACGAGTCCATGGCGAGGACATAGCTGCTGTCCACGGTCAGGCCGTCCTGGTCCACGTCCACCACATGGATGTACTGGGCGAGATTGGCGAAGTAGACGGTGCCCTGGCCGTGGCACCGCATGAGGTCCAGGCCCTCACCGGTGTGCGCGCGGGCCCGCTGGTTGCCCCGGCTCTGGTACTCGGCGTCGAACTCGATCAGTCCCTGGTACGCGACCATGGCGCCCTTGCGGGCCAGGACGTCGTCGTGCCCCTCCAGGGCCACCCGCAGGAGCTGCGGGTTCTGGACGTTGTAGCGCTCCTGCGTCTGCTGCTCGGCATGCGCGAAAAGTGGGCTCTGCATGGTGTCCTGCTCCCCCTCAGCCCCGTGCTCGGAGACGGTCGGTGCTGTCCTCACTGGGCTGTACGACGACGATGCCCTCCCCGGAGAAGCCCATCTGGTAGGCCTCGCCGCTGCCGCGCCCGATGAGGGAACCGGCCTTGAAGCTGCGCTTTCCCTTCACCTTCAGGTTCGGCGACCAGGCGATCAGGGCGTCGGGGTCGACGTACGTCTCGTCCTCGCCACGGCCGCAGTCCACGACGACGGGAGTCCCCCGCGAGGTCAGCGCGACCCAGCCCTGACCGGAGATCTTGATGTTCCACAGGCCCTGCCCGGCGAACTTGGCCATGCCCTTGACCCGCTCGACACCCCACTGGAGAGAGGCGTCGAAGGCGAGCAGGTTGGTGCCGTTCACCGAGAGCGAGTCGCCCGCCAGATTGATGACGACGACGTCCGCTCCGTAGTCGGCGAGGTAGAGCAGGCCGTCCCCTGAGCACTTCATCAGGGGCGCGCCCTCGCCGGTGATCCACTCGCGTGCGACCTGGCGGACGGCGGGCGGGTTCGGCTCGTACTGCACGAAGCCTTCGTAGGCGACCATCGAGCCCACGCGCGCGTAGAGGTCGTTTCCGGTCTGCATGGCCACCTTGACCATGTGGTGGCCGTGGTTCTCCATGCGAGTGGCGACGGGTGCGGGAGCGAAGCCCGCGAGCTGCTGATTCATGACGGGCTCCCTCAGACCTCGTACGGCTGGACGACGATGAAGTTGCCGGGCGCGCCACGGAACTGGAGGTTGACGCTCTCCCCCGTGGAACCGGCGTAGGCGTTGCTGCGCATCCGCACCTGGCTGGAAACGATCGCCTGGGCGGCGGCCGACCAGGCGACGACGGCGTGGCAGTCGGCGAACGTCGTCGGCGTGACGGGGAGCACAACGGGCACGCCGTGCGTCTTCACGATGACCGTGCCCGTGCCCTGGAACTGCATGACGAACAGCGCGCCGCCGGGGATGCCGTGCCCCTCGATCCTGCGCACCTCGTGCTGGAGGGTCTCGTCGAAGGCAAGGACGTTCTCCGCGGAGACGCAGATCGCGTCGCCCTGGAGTTCGATGGGGTGCAGGTGCGTGCCCTCCTCGGCGAGGAAGACCTGCCCGCGGCCGGAACAGCGCATGAGCTGCATCTCCTGGCCGGTGGCATTGCCCACGATGCGGCCCGCGAAGCCCGCGCCCTTGTAGCTGAACTCGACCTTGCCCTGGTAGAGCACCATGCTGCCCTGACGGGCGAGGATCGGCTGCTCGCTGACGCCGAGGTCGACGCGGACCAGCTTCTCGTTCTGCTGGGTCCAGCGCTGGCCGGTCGGGGCCTCGCGGTACTTCTGGAGCGCGGCGGCGACACCGGCGCCCTGGGGCGCGGCGCCCTGCGGCATGCCCTGGGGAGCGGCGGGCCGGCCGGGGAACTGGCCGCCCGGCGGCTGGCCGTAGCCGGGAGGCATGGGGG
>NZ_JASKYR010000689.1:0-4084 GCF_041028215.1 Streptomyces flavofungini | reverse complement strand
GGACGGGAAGTRGCKGRSGTCGGCGAGCACGACGCCGTCGTAGTCGTGGGAGACGGCCCGCGCGCCCCGCTCGGAGATCCGCAGGCCGGTGACCGCGCCGTCCCGGATCTCCACGTCCTCGACCGTGGAGTCCAGCCGTACGGGCACCCGCTTGCCGAAGGCGTCGAGAACCGGCTGGATGCCGCCCGTGAGCTGGTCGTAGTGGTCAAGGAGCATCGCGACGTTGGTGCCGAACGTGCCGGGGTAGACCTCGTCGGGCTCCGCCCCGTTGTTCCGGATCACCATGGGCCGTACCAGCATGTCCGTGAGAGCGGCGCCGAAGAAGGCGCTGAGCGGGGCGTGGTCGTGCCTGCGCGAGACGCGGCTGAAGTAGCGGGAGCCGAGGAAGCGGTTGCGCCCGTCGGCGCGGATGCGGGCGGCCATGGCGGCCATCCGCGCGAGGTCCCCGGCCGATCCCATGCGGCGGATGTTCCGCAGGGTCTGGCTGCGGCGCTCGCTGTCGAGGGTCAGCACCTCGCCGTCCTTGACGCGGGAGGCGTTGTACCCGAAGGACTCGTAGCGGTCGGCGCCCAGCTCCGAGGTGAACCAGCGGAAGGTGTGGTAGCGGCGGCCGATGTTCTTGCCGCCGGTCATCACCGGCCGGTCGCCGAGCCGGTCGAGGCCGAACCGGCCGCCCAGCGTGGACGCGGCCTCGATGACCTCGACGTCGTGCCCGAGCAGATCCAGGCGGAGCGCCGCGGTGAGGCCCGCGATGCCGCCGCCGACCACGGCCACGCGGCGCTTGATGGGTGCGGATGACATGGCTCAGCCTCCGTGACGTCGGGTCGTCCGAGGAGCGGTCGGGCGGGGGAGCAGGGTGACGCGGCCTTCGACGACCGTCCTGCCGGACTGCCGCAGACCGACGGCGACCGGGACGCGGCCGTCGGAGGCGGGGGTGCCGACGCGGGCCTCGTGGACCAGGTCCGCGTCGAACTCGGCGAAGTCCAGGAACGACGCCTCGCAGCCGACGGTGAGGGCGTGGGCGTCGGGGACGGCGCCGCCGCGGTGGGCGGCGACGAGGGCGGCCTGCCGCAGGCCCTCGACCATCAGGGGGCCCGGCACATGGTCGTACTCGTGGTCGAAGAACGCGGGGTGTCCCGGATCGGCGGCGAGGAGGCAGCGGTACACGCCGTCCTCGGGGGAGCCGGGCTCCTGGTCCGCCGTGCCGATGACGACGTTGCGCGCGATCTCCCGGCCGACCCGTGCGGGCGCGAGCCGCCGCACGGGCGTCAACTCCGGCGCTACGAGGGGCTTTCCGGAACGCCGGAAGGCGCGGAAGAGGTCGTAGTCGTCCTGCGACATGAACGCGAGGCGGGCGCTGAGCGTCATGGCCCCGCGGCCCGCGACCTCCATCACCCCCTCAAGGCCCATGCCCATCACGTCGGACCCCTTGTGCCGCCGTTCGGCGATCCGGTAGTGCAGACGTCCCTGGAGCGCGGACCTTCCGTCATCCGCGTACGCCTGCGGATCCTCGACCCGCAGCTCGATCCGCTGGAGGCTGAAGGGCAGCCCCACCGGGACCCCGACGTGCCGGTGCAGCAGCACGAAGATGGCCTGCCGGGCGGCCTCGGCGGAGGCGAACGGGTCGTGGTGCGAGGGGTGCCGGTCCGACCAGAGGCTGTGGGCGCGGGGAATCTGGAAGGAGAGGTGGAAGTCATCGTCCGAGCTCTGCACGGAATCGGCGACGAACACCTCGCCGATCTGCCTGCGGTGCGCGATCGAACGCGGCACGGTCCGCTCGAAGCGGAGCTGGTCGGCGGCGGGGTGGGCGCTTGCTGTGGTCATGGGGTCGGCTCCGGTTCGAAAGACTGCTGGGGTGTGGGGCCCGGCTCCGGGCCGCTCGGGTGGACGGGGGTGCGCATGGCGCGGCGGCGGCGCAGTTCCGTGGTGGCGAGTTGCGTCAACTCCCGCAGAGCGGTGCTCCGTTGACCGCGCGGGGCGCGGGCGGTGGCGCCGAGTACCCGGGCCGGGGTGATGACCTCCCTGACGGAGGCCCGGTGGCTCAGCAGGTCCAGGACGCCGTCGACCCTGCCGTCGGCGTGCAGGCCGCGCACCACCCGGGGCACGACGCCCGCGATGGGGCCCGCCACCCCGAGGTCCGACGCGAGACCGTAGTACTCGGCGTAGGTGCGGTCCCGCCACCGGCCGAACCCGGCGGTCGCCCGGTCGAGGCCCGCGCCGTCACCGCCCCCGGCGAGCGCCGCCGCGACCGCGGGCGCGAGCCGCTCCGCCTGGTGGAAGGCGTCGCCGATGCCGCGCCCGCCCGCCGGGTCCTTGAAGTGCCCGGCGTCACCGAGCAGCACCCAGCCTGCGCCCGCCGCCTCGCGGAAGTACCCGGAGAAGCTCCGGATGCCGTAGATCCGGCCGACCCGGGTGGCTCCGGCGAGGGCCTTGGCGATGGGCGCGCAGCGCAGCGCGTGGGCGTGCACGGAGCCTTCGAGGCCGACGCGGAAGGACTCCCGCTCGTGCCGCTGCGGGGAGACGCCCACGATGTACAGGCCGCTGTCGGCGGGGCCGCCCAGCATGTGCCGGTCGCCCCAGCGGTGGAAGACGAAGGTGGGCCGCTCACCGAGGTCGGCGCCCTCGAAGTAGGTCCAGTAGTAGCTGCGTTCGCCGGGACACACGTGGTACATGCGGGCCCCGGCGGCCCCGGCGACCCGGGAGGAGCGGCCGTCGGCGCCGACGACGAGCCGGGCCCTGATCACGGTCTCCGTGCCGCCGGACACGGCGCGGACCCCCGCGATCCGCCCGCCGTCCCGCACGAGCCCCGTGACGCGCGTGCCGAGGCGCACATCGGCGCCCGAGGCACGGGCCGCGTCCACCAGGACGGGGTCGAGGACCTCCCTGCGGATACAGGCCGCGCCGCCCACGTCACCGGGGGCCCGCGGAAAGGGGACCTCGCAGCGGAAGTCCTCAAGACGCAGGTCGACATGGCTCATGGGGCGCGCCCCGGCGGCCCGCAACGCCTCCAGCACGCCGAGACGGCCGAGGAAGGCCAGCGAGTCGGCCTGGAGGATGTTGGAGGAGAGGGTGCCCCCGATGGCCGTCGCCCGGTCGAGGACGGCGACCCGCACACCTCGGCGGGCGAGCAGCGTGCCAAGGGTGGCACCGGCACAGCGCGCACCGACGATGACGACGTCGTGGTCGTCCCCGCGCACGGCACGGGCCCGGCTCACGGGCGGGCTCATGAGGCGCCGTTCCAGCGCACGGCGGCCGCCGCCGCGAAGTCACCCGCGTGCGCGAAGCCGGACATCACGACGAGGTCGCCGTCGCGCAGTTCACCGGCGCGGGCGGCCTGGTCGAGGGTGACGGGCACGGCCGCGCCGTACAGGTTGCCGAACCGGTCGAAGGTGTCGAGGTGCCGCTTCTCGTCCACGTCCAGGGCCTGCCGCCAGTTCCTCAGGAAGATCCGGTTCGGCTGGTTGGTGACCAGGACGTCGATGGCGGAGGGGTCCTCGCCGAGTGCGGCGCAGAGCTCACCGACCAGTTCGGGGACGAGTGAGTTGCCGCGCCCCAGGATCTCCGCCTGCTTCGCGGGATCGAACCGGATGTCCGTCTGCCCGGTCCCGGGCTCCCAGTACCTGCGTCCGTCGGGGGCCGCGAGCCCGAGGTCCCCCGCGTACGCGGGAGTGCTCCGCTTGCGTACCCCGAGCACCGGCGAACCGGCGCCCGCCGCAAGGAGCGCCACCCCGCAGCCGTCGCCCGGCACCGCCGCGTGCGGGTGCTTGCGCACCTCGGACTGGGCGAACAACGAGCCCGCGGTGTTCTGCACATTGGCGATCAGCGCGGTGCGCGCGGCGCCGTCCGCCATGATCTTCTGCGCCAGCTCCACCATGTACATGAACGACGCGCAGCCCGCGTTGTGCAGGTCCACGATCCACTCGGGGTCGATGCCGAGCCGGTGCGCGGCCTGGGCGCCGGTCCCCATGAACGGCTCGTCGGGCAGCAGCACGTTGGTCAGCAGGACGTCGGCCCGCGGCGCTCTGCCGAGCCTGCGGAAGAGCGGCTGAGCCGCCTTCGCGATCATGTCGGCAGCGCTCTCGCC
>NZ_JASKYR010000688.1:0-4432 GCF_041028215.1 Streptomyces flavofungini | reverse complement strand
GTACTAATAGGCCGAGGGCTTGTCCTCAGTTGCTCGCGTCCACTGTGTTGGTTCTGAAACCACGAACGACCCCATGCATGGTCGCGCATGGTGCGGTTGTCAGTTTCATAGTGTTTCGGTGGTCATAGCGTGAGGGAAACGCCCGGTTACATTCCGAACCCGGAAGCTAAGCCTCACAGCGCCGATGGTACTGCAGGGGGGACCCTGTGGGAGAGTAGGACGCCGCCGAACTCCTTTTGATAGAAGAGCTGGTACCTGAACTTCGGTTCAGGTACCAGCTCTTTTTTGTTTTGCGTCACTTGCCGTTCACGTTGCGCAGCCAGCATCCGGGTCATGAGGACAGTTGGAATGTTGCGCGCCGCCGGTATCGGTGCCGGTGACGAGGTCGTCGTGTCCGCGTACGGGGACGCCGGGACCGCCGAAGCAGTGGTCCTTGCGGGAGCGATGCCGGTCTTCGCCGACATAGAGCCGGCGTCGTACTGCCTGGCCCCCGCCGCCGTCGCCGCCGTGGCCGGTCCCCGCACCGCCGCCGTCATCGTCGAGCACCGCTTCGGGAACCAGGTCGACGTACGACGCCTGCGTGACGTAGGAGAGCGGCAGGGTCTGCTGGTGCTTGAGGTGGCCGAGCGCGACGCGTCGGAGGCGCGGGACAGCGGACTCGCCCGGCGGCGGGCGCACGCCGCGTATCTGAGCGGACGGCTCAGCGGGGTCATGACGCCCGAGGGCGGCCAGGACCACAGCTACCAGCAGTACGTCGTGCGTGTGCCGGGGAACGGGCGGCCCGACCGGGACGCCTTCGCGCGCGCTGTGCGTGCTCGGGGCGTCAACTGCTGGGTGCCGGTGAAGACTCCGGTGCACCGACTGCCGCCGTTCCGCAGGGACGTGCGCCTGCCGGAGACCGAGCGGGCCGCCGACGAGACGCTGGCCCTGCCGGTCGACGCCTCGATGTCGCGCCGCGACCTCCAGCGTGTGGTCTCCGCCTGCAACGCACTCGGCGGACTCCTCCAGCCCGCCTTCTGAGGCGCCGCACAGCGTCAGGGCTGCTCCCCGCGCGCGTGCCTCTCGAAGAACCGCCACATCACGTCAGTGGCGTTGATTCCGGCCCTCGGGTCGGACATTCCGCCGCCCGGTCCCTCCGGCTAGGCGTGGCCCATCTTCGGCAGCCGGTAGACGACGACTTCGGAGCCGTCCCGGCAATCCGTCCTCAGCTCCTGGATGCTGTTGCGGTGCTGGCGCCGGTCCCTCGGTACGCAGCCGAGGCGTTTTCGCCAGGTGGTGATTCCCGCGTTCATGGCGTCGTCGTGCTCGTCGAGACCTCCGATGAAGGTCAGCACCGATACCGGTGTCTTCGGCATGTACGACGGCTTCTCCGTGTCCGGGCCCAGATAACCGCCGCTCACCGGGGCGATGGCCGCGAAGGTGCCGGGAAGTTCCACGGCCAGTCTGTACGCCATCTCGGCCCCGTTGGAGACGCCCGTGACGTAGACGCGCCGGGGATCGGCTTTCCCGCGGTCGCCGGTCAGCTTCTTCGTGATCGTACGGAGGAAGCCGACGTCGTCCTCGGTGCCGCAGCAGACAAGGGCGTTGAAGGCGTGGCCGAGGCCGTCGGGGTAGGCGACGAGGAAGTTCTCCTTGTCGGCCTTGGTGTTGAGGCCACTGATCGCCGCCATCGTTTCGCCGTCGGACGGATAGGGGTGCAGGGCGATCACGAGGGGGAGCCGGTCGGCTCCGGTGCGACCGGGCGGGGAATGGACCGTGTAGTGGCGCTGCTCGCCTTTCCAGAGGAGCGTGAACCGCTGGTCGCCGGTGCGGGGCGGGGGAGTGGCCGTCGGCTTCCGGGAGCGACTCGGCGGTGCGGGTGCGGAGTCGCTGGACGAGTCGCAGGCCGCGAGGGGGAGAAGTATTGCCGCGGCTGTCAGCAGGGGTACGAGGCGGGTACGGCGGTGGCGCGGCATGGGCGCAGAGTCGCAGCGTCGGTGCGGGGGGTCCAGAGGAATGGGCGGTTCGAACGGGCGTGGAATTCAGGTATGATCTATTCCGTTGCCGCGGGGAAAACCCCCGAGAGCAGCAGGCCCCTATAGCTCAGTCGGTAGAGCGTCTCCATGGTAAGGAGAAGGTCAGCGGTTCGATTCCGCTTGGGGGCTCAACTGTTGGAGGCCTTCGCCCTGTTGGGCGGAGGCCTTCTCTGTGTGCGCGCAGGTCCGCCGTACGGGCCGGGGCACCCGCAGGTGCCCCGGTGCGCAACGGCTCAGTCCTTCTGGAGGCCGGGGACGCGCATCGCGAGGATCGCCATGTCGTCGGACGGGGCGTCGGAGGCGAAGCGCTCCACCGCGCGCATGATGCGGGCGGCGACCGCGCCCGCCGTGAGGCCCGTGCAGGTCGTGAGGACCTCCGCGAGGCCGTCGTCACCGAGCATGCGGGTGCCCTCGCGGCGCTCGGTGACGCCGTCCGTGACGCAGAGCAGGACGTCGCCGGGGTCGAGCGTCATCGTCTGCTCGTACAGTTCGAGGTCGTCCATGACGCCGAGCAGCGGCTGCGGTTCCGCGTACGGCTCGACCGTGCCGTCCTGGCGGAGGCGGAGCGGGAGCGGGTGTCCGGCGCAGACGACCTTCAGGACCGCCGAGCCGTCCTCCTGGGGCCACAGCTCGCCGTACAGGAGCGTGAGGAAGCGGCTGCGGGCGCCCTCGTCGAGGATGGCGGCGTTCAGGCGCTCAAGGACCGCGGGGCCGCCGAAGCCCTCGCGGGCGAGCAGGCGCAGGGCGTGCCGGGCCAGGCCGGTCACGGCCGCCGCCTCCGGCCCCGTGCCGCAGACGTCGCCGATCGCGAAGCCGTAGGCGCCGTCGCGGATGGGGAAGAGGTCGTAGAAGTCGCCGCCGACCTCGTTTCCCTCGCCCGCCGCGCGGTAGATGACCTCGACCTCGACGCCGGGGACCTGCGGGAGCCCGGGCGGCAGCAGGCTGCGCTGGAGGGACTGGCTGATGGCGGTGCGCTCGGAGTAGAGCCGGGCGTTGTCGAGGGCGAGGGCGGCCCGGCGGGAGAGATCTTCGGCCAATTCCAGGATCTCCTGGCGGAAGTGCTCGTCGGAGGGCTTACCGAGCGTGAGCATGCCGATGACGCGGTTGCGGGCCACCAGGGGCAGGACGACCGTCTCGCCACCCACCGCGGACGCCGTGGAGAGGGTGGTGCCGATGCCCGAGCCGACGGTCATGGGCTCGCCGAGGCCGAGGCTGCGCATGGAGGTGCGCAGCGCCGCCTGGTGCGCGGCCTCGGAGGGGGCCGCCCAGATGCGGGCGCCGGGCGTAGGGACCGGATCGGGCGGGGCGATCTTGGAAAGCAGGGCCTTGAGGCCGTCGATGCGCTCCTCGTCCTCGTGCAGTACGTACGAGAGGTAGGGCTCGGCCGACTGGTCGGCGATGGTGTAGACGGCGCACCAGGTGGCGAGCGTGGGGACCGTCATCTGGGCCATGAGGGCCAGGGTCTGGTCGCGGTCCAGGGTGCCCGCGAGGAGGTCGGAGGCCTCGACGAGGAAGGAGAGCGAGCCGCGGCGGAGCCGTTCGAGCTCGCCGAGGCGTGCGGACTCCACGGCGAGGGCGATGCGGTCGGCGGCGAACTGGAGGCGCAGGGCCTCTTCGTTCGAGTACCGGTCGGGGGATTCGGCGGCGACGCCGAGGGAGCCGGTGAGGCGACCCTCGACCTTGAGGGGGACGGTGACGACGGAGCGCATGCCGGTGCCGTTGAGGAGCGGGACGGCGCCGGGGACGACCGTGAGGTCCTCGTGGACGGCCGGCATGCGGGCCGAGCCGTACCGGCCGGGGCCCGCCTCGACGGGGACGCGGGCGAAGCGCTGGGTGGCCGAGGGCAGGCCCGTGGAGGCGCGGACCTCCAGCTCGGTCTCGTCGTCGGTGGCGAGGAGGAGGAAGGCGGCGTCGCCGTCGAGCATGTCGCGCGCTCGTTCGACGGTGCGCTGGAGCAGGCCGTCGAGGTCGTCGGGGGCGGGGGAGCCGATGAAGACCTCGAAGGGGTCCGTGCGGTTCGGCTCGTTGAGGGTGGACTGCTCGGGGGCGGCGCCGCGCACCGGCGTCTGGAGCACGGCCCGCTCGTCGTCGCGCACCAGGAGGCAGACGGTGGACGGCTCGCCGTCGGTGTCGCGGACGCGCAGGTGCGAGGCGTAGACGGGGATCACGCGGCCGTGCGAGCCGCGGATGCCGTAGCTGCCCTCCCAGCGCGAGAGGGTCAGGGCCTCGGCGATGCCGGTGCTGGTGCCGGGGGTGTGCGGCCAGGCCGCGAGGTCGTTGAGCGGCTTGCCGATGACCTTCTCCGCCGTATAGCCGAAGAGGGTCTCCGCGTCCTCGTTCCAGGCGGAGACCGCKCGGCGGCKRKRYCGATCTGGATGACGGCGACGCGGACCCGGCCGTCGGCGACGGGGAGGAGG
>NZ_JASKYR010000687.1:0-4785 GCF_041028215.1 Streptomyces flavofungini | reverse complement strand
CTCCTTCTCCGCGCAGCGCACGATCGGCGTCTTGCCGTCCTCGCGCGTGGGCTCGCCGAAGTAGACCTGCCGGGCGTGCGGGAGCGTGATGGAGATCCCGCCGACGCCGATGTCGCAGCGGCGCGCGGCGACGTCCTTGGTGAGGTGCGCCCCCCCACCAGGGCGGACAGGGTGGCGGCACGCTTCACGGGGGACTCCTCGGCGCTCGGGCGGCTCGAAGGGATCACCCTCGCAGACGCCCCGGCGCGGGTGAACCCCCTTCTCGGCGGGTGAGCGGCGGGAACGTGACGGGGGTGAGGCCGGGCCCGTCCGGCGCGCCGGGCCCATGAAGTCGGCCAGAGTGCGGAACGGCTTGCGGCGGCCGCACGCGCGTTGACGCTCGCGCCCGATCCGGTCGTCGCCGACGAGCCGGTCTCCGCGCTCGACGTCCCGGTGCGGGCACAGATCCTCAATCTGATGCGGGAGCTCCAGCGCGAGCGCGGCCTGGCCTGTCTCCTCATCTCGCACGACCTGGCCGTCGTGCGGCACCTGGCGGACACGGTCGGGATGATGTGCCTCGGCAGGCTGGTGGAGGCGGGCCCCCGCCGAGCGGGTGTACGCGCGGCCACCGCACCCCTGCGCGCGCGGGCTGCCCGACACGGTCAACCAGCCGGTCGTCGGGGCGGACGCGGCGGGGAGGAGCGGCCTCTCTCCGCTCAGGGGCGAGACGCCCTCCGCGGCTGAGCCCCCTTCGGGCTGCCGCCTCCGCACCCGCTGCCCGCGTCCGCGGGGTGAGACTCCGCACGCGTCCATGGCCCGGGACTCGGCTAGCGTCAGTGGGGTGAGACTCGCAGAGGTACTCGGCCGACGCCCGGTCGTGCTCGACGGCGGCCTCTCCAACCAGCTGGAGGCCGCCGGGCACGACCTGGGCGACGCCCTGTGGTCGGCACGGCTGCTCGCCGACGAACCCGCGGCGATCGAGGCCGCCCACCGCGCCTACTACGAGGCGGGCGCCGAGGTCGCCATCACCGCGAGCTACCAGGCGACGTACGAGGGCTTCGCACGCCACGGCATCGACGCCCGCCGCACCGCCGAGCTGCTCCGGCTCGGCGTGGACCTGGCGCGGCGGGCCGGTACGGGCCTCGGCCGCGAGGTGTGGGTGGCCGCGTCGGCGGGGCCCTACGGCGCGATGCTCGCGGACGGCTCGGAGTACCGGGGGCGGTACGGGCTCACCGTGGCCGCCCTGGAGCGCTTCCACCGGCCGCGCCTGGAGACCCTCGCCGCGGCGGGACCCGATGTGCTGGCCCTGGAGACGGTGCCCGACACCGACGAGGCGCGGGCGCTGCTGCGGGCGGTGCGCGGGCTCGGGGTGCCCGCCTGGCTCTCCTACAGCGTGGCGGCGGGCCGCACCCGCGCGGGCCAGCCCCTCGAAGAGGCCTTCGCGCTCGCGGCGGACGCCTCGGAGCTGATCGCGGTGGGCGTGAACTGCTGCGATCCGCGTGACGTCGGTGCGGCGGTCGCCGTGGCCCGGCGCGTCACCGGTCTGCCGGTGGTGGTCTACCCCAACAGCGGGGAGGCCTGGGACGCCGGTGCGCGGGCCTGGCGCAGCCCGGCGCGGTTCGGGCCCGGGATGGTCGCGGGATGGCGGGCTGCGGGGGCGCGGCTGGTCGGCGGGTGCTGCCGGGTGGGCCCCGACGCGGTCGCGGGGATCGCGGCCGAGCTGGCGCAGCCGCCGCACGCCGACTAGGACACGGCCTCTGAGCTGCGGCGATCTCGGTCGAAGGGAGACTGTCAGTGGTGGGGTGCAGACTGTCGTCCAGCTGAGACAACGACGTCCCGGAGGTGGCCGCCATGGCCGATGTCCTTCTGACCGTAGGCACCCGCAAAGGCCTGTTCATCGGCCGCAGGCGCGGTGGCGCCTGGGAGTTCGACGACAGCCCGTACTTCAACGCGCAGGCGGTGTATTCCGTGGCGATCGACGCGCGGGGCCCCCGTCCCCGGCTGCTCGTGGGCGGTGACAGCGCGCACTGGGGCCCCTCCGTCTTCCACTCCGACGATCTCGGCCGCACGTGGACCGAGCCCGCCAAACCGGCCGTGAAGTTCCCGAGGGAGACGGGCGCGTCCCTGGAGCGGGTGTGGCAGCTCCACCCCTCCGCGGCCGAACCGGACGTGGTCTGGGCGGGCACGGAGCCCGCCGCGCTGTACCGCTCGGAGGACCGGGGCGAGAGCTTCGCGCTCGTGCGCCCGCTCTGGGAGCACCCGACCCGCTCCCAGTGGGTGCCGGGCGGCGGTGGCGAGGGCCTGCACACCGTCCTGACCGACGCACGCGACGCCGGCTCGGTGACCGTCGCCGTCTCCACGGCGGGGGTGTTCCGCACCGAGGACGGCGGCGCGAGCTGGGCGCCGTCGAACAAAGGGGTGTCGGCGGTGTTCCTGCCGGAGGAGGACCCGGAGTTCGGGCAGTGCGTGCACAAGGTGGCGCGGGACGCGGCCGACCCGGACCGGCTGTATCTGCAGAACCACTGGGGGGTGTATCGCAGCGACGACGCGGGCGGGCACTGGACGGACATCGGTGGTGGCCTGCCGTCGGACTTCGGCTTCGCCGCGGTGGCCCATCCGCACCGGGGCGGCACGGCGTATGTCTTCCCGATCACCGCGGACATGGACCGGGTGCCCGCCGACCGCCGCTGCCGGGTGTTCCGCACGGCGGACGCGGGCGGGAGCTGGGAGCCGCTGAGCGCGGGGCTCCCCCAGGAGGATCACTACGGCACGGTGCTGCGCGACGCGATGTGCGCCGACGACAACGACCCGGCGGGCATCTACTTCGGCAATCGCAACGGCGAGGTGTTCGCCTCCGCGGACGACGGCGACAGCTGGCAGCTGATCGCCTCCCACCTGCCGGACGTGCTCTGCGTACGGGCCGCGGCCATCGGTTGATCGGCGGCGGTGTTACGGCAGTAGGGTGACCGCGTGGCACCACGACCCTTGCATGAGATCGTCGAACCAGGCTGGGCCAAGGCCCTGGAGCCGGTGGCCGAACGGATCGCCGGGATGGGGGACTTCCTGCGCGCGGAGATCGCCGCCGGACGCACCTACCTCCCGGCGGGACCCCACGTCCTGCGCGCCTTCCAGCAGCCCTTCGACGACGTCCGCGTCCTGATCGTCGGACAGGACCCCTACCCCACGCCCGGTCACGCGGTGGGGCTCTCGTTCTCGGTCGCGCCCGAGGTGCGTCCGCTGCCCGGCAGCCTCATCAACATCTACCGCGAACTGGGCGACGACCTCGGCCTGCCGCCGCCCGCCAACGGCGACCTCACCCCGTGGACACGGCAGGGCGTGCTGTTGCTCAACCGGGCGCTCACCACGGCTCCGCGCAAGCCCGCCGCGCACCGCGGCAAGGGCTGGGAAGACGTCACCGAGCAGGCGATACGCGCGCTCGCCGCGCGCGGCAAGCCGCTGGTGTCGATCCTCTGGGGGCGCGACGCACGCAATCTGCGGCCGCTGCTCGGGCAGTTGCCCGCGGTGGAGTCCTCCCATCCCTCCCCGATGTCGGCGGACCGCGGCTTCTTCGGCTCGCGGCCGTTCAGCCGGGTCAATGACCTGCTGGCCAAGCAGGGTGCGGAGCCGGTGGACTGGCGGCTGCCGTGACCGGCGCCGGGTGGGTCCTCGGCGTCGACTCGGGGGGCTCCGGCCTGCGGGCCGCCCTCGGGGCGCCGGAGGGTGTGCCGTCCCCGGAGCCGGTGCGCTCGGCGGAGCCGGTGCGCTCGGCGGAGCCGGTGCGCACCGGGCCGCGCGGCATCGACGCCGGGCACTTCGTGGAGCTGCTGCTGCCCATGGCGCGGGCGCTCCTGGCGGCGGCGGGCGGCGGGCGCGTCACCGCGGTCGCGGTCGGCGCCGCCGGGATGGCGACGCTCGGCGACGGCCTGCGGGCCGAACTGCCCGCCGCGCTCGGGCGGACCCTGGGCGCGGAGCGGGTGGCGCTGGCCGCCGACGCGGTCACGGCGTACGCGGGCGCGTTGGGTGACCGTCCCGGCGCGGTGGTGGCCGCGGGCACCGGTCTGATCGCGGTCGGCACGGACCTCTCCGGGTGGCGCCGCGCCGACGGCTGGGGCCATCTGCTCGGTGACTGCGGCAGCGGTGCCTGGATCGGGCGCGCGGGGCTCGAAGCGGCGATGCGGGCGCACGACGGCAGAAGGGGCGGTTCGAGGGCACTGCGGGAGCGCGCGGAGAAGGTGTTCGGCCCGCCCGCCGGACTGCCGAACCAGCTCTATCCACGGTCGGACCGGCCCGCCGTCCTCGCCTCCTTCGCCCCCGAGGTCGCGGCCTGCGCGGCCGACGACGAGGTGGCGCGCGGCATCCTGCGGGACGCCGCCCGGCACATCGCGGAGGCGGCGGCGGCCGTCTGCCCACCGGACACGACGACCGAAGTCGCCCTCACGGGCGGCCTCTTCCACCTGGGCGAACCCCTGACGGCCCCGCTGGCCGAGGAGTTGTCCCGGCTGCTGCCCGGTGCCCGGCAGGTGCCCGCGGCGGGCGACCCGCTGACCGGCGCCCTGCACCTGGCGACCGGCCTCGCCACCGGTGACCTGCGCCTGCCGTGCGACCCCCGTATGTTGTCCGTGCACGCATGAGGGCCTGAAGTCAGGCCCCACCGGAAGGGCCACGCCGGAGGGACCGCACCCGAAGGGCCACGCCGGAGGGGCGTGGCCSKKSRGGGGGGCAGGGTAGCGACACCTGCCCCGGACCGCAGTCGACCTCTGCGTAATTCCTCAGACAAAAACGGACTTATACCGCCCACCCGCACCC
>NZ_JASKYR010000686.1:0-4633 GCF_041028215.1 Streptomyces flavofungini | reverse complement strand
ACCGTCCTCCCGGCCGACAGGGAGGGCGCGTTCATGACASGACCGCTSAGCGTKCAGCTCTACACCGTGCGGGATCAGCTCACCGCCGACCGCGAGGGGACCCTGCGCCGCCTCTCCGCCATCGGGTACGGGGCCGTGGAACCGTACGACGTGCTCACCGACCCCAAGGGGCTGCGGCGGATCGTCGACGACCTCGGGCTCACCGTGTCCTCGACGCACGCCGTGCAGCTCCTCGGGCCCGACCCGGACGCCGTGCTCGACGCGATCGGCACGCTGGGCACCGGCCTCGCGATCGTCCCCGCGGGCATCGAGCCCGCGGAGTTCACCACCCGCGACGGACTGGCGCGGGCCGCCGACCGCCTCAACTCCCTGGTGGAGCGGGCCGCGCGGCACGGCATACGCATCGGCTACCACAACCACTGGTGGGAGACCGAGCCCCGCTTCGACGAGGCGGGCGAGGCCGACGAGCACGGCACCCGGCACGCGCTCGAAGTCCTCGCCGAACTGCTCGACCCGCACGTGTTCCTGGAGGTGGACACCTACTGGGCCGCGGTCGGCGGCGCCGAGGTTCCGGAACTGCTCCGCCGCCTCGGCGACCGCGTCCTCGCCCTGCACATGAAGGACGGTCCCGGTACCAGGGAGGAACCGAACGTGGCGGTCGGCGAGGGCATCATGCCGGTGCCCGAGGTCCTCGCCGCGGCGCCGGACGCGTGGCGCGTCGTCGAGTTCGACGCCTGCGCGGGCGGCACGGACGCCCTCTTCGACGCACTCGCGGCCAGCCATGCCCATCTCACCTCCCTGGAGGCGGCGTGAGCACGGCAGCGGCGGCGACCGGGCCGGTCGGTGTCGCCCTCGTCGGCGCGGGGGTGATCAGCGCGCAGTACCTGCGGACGCTGAGCGGCTTCCCCGACGTACGGGTGGTGGCCGTCGCCGACCTGGACGAGGAGCGCGCGGCCACCGTCGCCCGTACGCACGGCGTCCCCTGCTCGGGCGGCCCGGCGCGGGTGCTCGCCCTGCCCGAGGTCGACCTCGTCGTCAATCTCACCGTGCCCGCCGCGCACGCCCAGGTGGCCACCGCCGCCATCCGCGCGGGCAAGCACGTCTACGGCGAGAAGCCCATCACCCTCGCCCCCGAGGAGGCGGAGAAGCTGCTCGCCGAGGCCTCGGAGCGGGGCCTGCTGGTGGGCAACGCCCCGGACACCTTCCTCGGCGCGGGCCTCCAGTCGGCGCTGCGCGCGGTCGCCGCCGGGGACATCGGCGCGCCCGTGGCGGCGTCGACCGTGGTGCGGGGGCTCGGTCCGGAGGCCTGGCACCCGGACCCGGCGTTCTTCTACCAGCCGGGCGCGGGACCGCTCTTCGACCTCGGCCCCTACTATCTGACCTCGCTCGTCGCCCTGTTCGGCGGGGTGTCACGGGTGGCGGCGGTGGCGGCGCGGGCCCGCGCGGAGCGCACGGTCGGCTCCGGGCCGAAGGCGGGCCAGGCCTTCCCGGTCGACGTGCCCACCCATGTGTCGGCGCTCATCGAGTTCGCCTCGGGGGTACGGGCGGACTCCACGTTCAGCTTCGACTCCGCGCCGCGCCGCACCCGCTTCGAGATCACCGGGACCGAGGGCACCCTCGCGGTGCCCGATCCGAACACCTTCGACGGTCCGCTGAAGCTGCTGCCCAACGGCGCCGACGAGTGGCGCGAGCTGCCCGTGCGGGGGCGCACCGACGGCCGCGGCCTCGGGGTGCTCGACATGGCGCGCGCCCTGCGCGGCGGGGGTGTCCCGCGCGCGTCCGGCGCGCTGGCCCTGCACGTCCTCCAGGTGATGACGGCGATCACGCGGTCGGCGGAGCGCTCGCAGTTCATGTCGCCGGGCACGCAGCCGGTGCCGCCGGAGCCGCTGCCGGTGGAGTGGGACCCGCGGGAGGCCACGCTCACTTAGCCGCCGGAGCGTCTCCGGTCTCCCCCGCGAGTTCTTCGACGGCCCGGCTGAGCCACCGCGTCCAGAAGGTCTCCAGGTCGATGCCCGCGCGCAGCACCACATGGCGCAGCCGGTCCTCGACGGCGTCCCTCTCCGGCGGGAAGTCGCGCCGCTCGATCTCCTCGTACTCGGCCAACTGCCGCCTGTGCAGGGCGAGATGGCGGTACAGCTCGTCCTGGATGCCGTCCGTGCCGACCACCGCGGCGGCCCGCAGGCGGAGCAGGAGGGTGTCGCGCAGCGGCTTGGGGTCCTGCCGCTCGGCGGTCCAGCGGGCCAGTTCGGCGCGGCCCGCGGGCAGCACCTCGTACTCCTTCTTCTGCCCGCGCGTCGCGCCCCGGCTCGGCAGGGCGCGGATCGCCCCGTCGCGCTCCAGCCTGCCCAGCTCGCGGTAGATCTGCTGGTGCGTGGCCGACCAGAAGTAGCCGATGGACTTGTCGAACCTGCGGGTCAGTTCGAGGCCCGACGACGGCTTCTCCAGGAGGGCGGTCAGGATCGCGTGCGGGAGTGACATGGGCCCCATCCTAGGGACGGGCCCATGCCGGGTCCCTCACAGCGCGGCGGCCAGCTCCGTGCCCTGCTTGATGGCCCGCTTGGCGTCCAGTTCGGCCGCCACGTCGGCGCCGCCGATGAGGTGCGCGCCGCGCCCGGCGGCGATCAGCTCCTCGTACAGGCCCCGGCGCGGCTCCTGTCCGGTGCACAGGACGACGGTGTCGACGGGGATGACGGAGGAGACGCCGTCGACGGTGATGTGCAGTCCGGCGTCGTCGATCAGGTCGTACGTCACCCCCGCCACCATCGCGACACCGCGGTGGCGCAGCTCGGTGCGGTGGATCCAGCCCGTGGTCTTGCCGAGGTCCTTGCCGACCTTGGAGGTCTTGCGCTGGAGCAGGTGGACGGTGCGGGGCGGCGCGGGGCGCTCGGGCTCGGTCAGGCCGCCGCGCTCGCGGTAGTCCATGTCGACGCCCCACTGCCGGAAGTACGTCGCGGGGTCCAGGCTGGCCTTCTCGCCGCCGTCGGTGAGGTACTCGGCGACGTCGAAGCCGATGCCGCCCGCGCCGAGGATCGCCACCCGCTCCCCCACGGGCGCGCCGTCGCGCAGCACGTCGAGGTAGCCGACGACGCTGGGGTGGTCGATGCCGGGGATGTCGGGGACCCGGGGGCTGACACCGGTGGCGACGACCACCTCGTCGTAGGCGGCCTCGGTGAGGTCGTCGGCGGTGACGACGGTGTTGAGCCGGACGTCGACGCCGCGCTCGTCGAGCTGGGTGCGGAAGTAGCGGAGCGTCTCGTCGAACTCCTCCTTGCCCGGGACCTTGCGCGCGACGTTGAGCTGACCGCCGATGTCGGAGGCCGCGTCGTAGAGCGTGACGGCGTGGCCGCGCTCGGCCGCGGAGACGGCGAAGGCGAGTCCGGCGGGGCCCGCGCCGACGACCGCGACGCTCTTTCTGGTGCGGGTCGGCGCGAGGACCAGCTCGGTCTCGTGGCAGGCGCGCGGGTTGACCAGGCAGGAGGTGATCTGGAGGTTGAAGGTGTGGTCGAGGCAGGCCTGGTTGCAGCCGATGCAGGTGTTGATGGCGTCGGGCCGCTCGGCCGCCGCCTTGGCGACGAAGTCGGGGTCGGCCAGGAGCGGGCGGGCCAGCGAGACCATGTCGGCGGCGCCGTCGGCGAGCAATTGCTCCGCGATCTCGGGGGTGTTGATGCGGTTGGTGGTGACCAGCGGCACGGAGACCTCGCCCATGACCTTCTTGGTGACGAAGGTGTAGGCGCCGCGCGGCACGGAGGTGGCGATGGTGGGGATGCGCGCCTCGTGCCAGCCGATGCCGGTGTTGATGATCGTGGCGCCCGCGGCCTCGATCTCCTTGGCGAGGTGGACGACCTCGTCCAGGGTGGAGCCGCCGGGCACCAGGTCCAGCATGGAGAGGCGGTAGATGATGATGAAGTCCGCGCCGACGCGCTCGCGGATGCGCCGGACGATCTCGACGGGGAAGCGGATGCGGTTCTCGTAGGCACCGCCCCAGCGGTCCTCGCGCCGGTTGGTCGGAGCCGCGATGAACTCGTTGATCAGATAGCCCTCGGAGCCCATCACCTCGACGCCGTCGTAGCCCGCGAGCTTGGCGAGGCCCGCGGCGCGCACGAAGTCCTCGATGGTCTGCTCGACCTCGTCGTCGGTCAGCGCGCGGGGCACGAAGGGGCTGATGGGCGCCTGGAGCGCGCTCGGGGCGACGAGGCCCTCGTGGTAGGCGTAGCGCCCGAAGTGCAGGATCTGCAGGGCGATCCGGCCGCCCGCCGCATGTACGGCCGCCGTGATGCCCGCGTGCTCCTCGGCCTCCGCCTCGGTGGTCAGCTTGGCGCCGCCGTCCCAGGGGCGCCCGACCTCGTTCGGGGCGATGCCGCCGGTGACGATGAGGCCGACGCCGCCGCGTGCGCGGGCCGCGTAGAACTCCGCCATCCGCGCGAAGCCGTTCGGCGCCTCCTCCAGACCCACGTGCATGGAGCCCATGAGGACCCGGTTGGGCAGTGTGGTGAAGCCCAGGTCGAGCGGGTTCAGCAGGTTCGGGTAACGGCTCATGCGGCCCCTCCGTACGCGGTGTCTACGGGATCAGTTGTAGACGACGGCGGAAGTGATGTGCAACTAGTTGCATAAAGCGTGAGCGGGGTCTCACCAC
>NZ_JASKYR010000685.1:0-5274 GCF_041028215.1 Streptomyces flavofungini | reverse complement strand
ACCGTACCGACGGGACCCCGCTGGTCGTCATCACGCGGGGCGCCGTCGCCACCGGAGCCGGTGACCCCGCCCACGACCTGCCCGGCGCAGCCGTGTGGGGCCTGGTGCGCTCGGCCCAGTCCCAGTACCCCGGCCGCCTCGTCCTCGTCGACCTCGACGTCCACGACGACTCCTGGCAGGCCCTGCCCGCCGCGCTCGCCGCCGGTGAGCCGCAGCTCGCGCTCCGGCAGGGCGAGGCCCACGCGCCCCGCCTGACCCGGCCCCGCACCGCCGACGTGCTCACCGTGCCCTCCGGCGCCGAGGCATGGCGGCTTGACATCCCGGAGAAGGGCTCCGTCGACAGGCTGGACCTCGTCGCCTGCCCCGAGGTGACCGGGGCGCCCGCCGCCGGACACCTGCTGATCGAAGTGCGTGCCGCCGGACTCAACTTCCGCGACGTGCTCAACACCCTGAACATGTACCCCGGCCCCGCCGTGCTCCTGGGCGCGGAGGCCGCCGGTGTGGTCACGGCCGTGGGCGAGGGCGTCACCGGCTTCGCCCCCGGCGACCGCGTCATGGGCCTGGTCTCGGGCGGCTTCGCCACCCACGCCGTGGCCGACGCCCGTATGGTCGCTCCCGTCCCCGACGGCTGGACCTGGACGCAGGCGGCCTCCGTCCCCGTGGCCTTCCTCACCGCCTACTACGGGCTGCGCGACCTGGCCCACCTGGAAGCGGGGGAGTCCGTCCTCGTGCACGCCGCGGCCGGCGGCGTCGGCATGGCCGCCGCCCAGCTCGCGAGGCACTGGGGTGCCGAGGTCTACGGCACGGCCGGGGACCACAAGCGCGCCCTGCTGCGCGCCGACGGCTGGGACGACACCCACCTCGCCTCATCGCGCACCCTCGGCTTCGAGGACCGCTTCCGCACCACCAGCGGCGGACGCGGCGTCGACGTCGTCCTCAACTCCCTCGCGGGCGACTTCATCGACGCCTCGCTGCGCCTCCTGGCCCCCGGCGGGCGCCTCGTCGAGATGGGCAAGACCGACGTCCGCGACCCCGAGCAGGTCGTCCGCGACCACCCCGGCGTCGCCCTCTACCAGGCGTACGAGCTGCGCGAGGCGGGTGAGGACCGCATCCAGGAGATGTTCCGCGACCTGAGCGGTCTCTTCGCCTCCGGCGCGCTGCGTCCGCTGCCCACCGTCACCTGGGACGTGCGCCACTCCCGCGAGGCCTTCCGCCACATGGCGCAGGCCAAGCACTACGGCAAGATCGTGCTCACCCTGCCGCGCGCCTGGGACCCCGAGGGCACCGTCCTGATCACCGGTGGCGCGGGTGTCCTCGGCGGCATCCTCGCCCGCCACCTCGTCACCCGGCACGGCATGCGCCATCTGCTGCTCACCGGGCGCCGCGGCCCCGACACCCCGGGCGCCGCCGAACTCCGCGCCGAACTGGAGGAGTTGGGTGCGCAGGTCACCCTTGCCGCCTGTGACGCGGCCGACGCCGACGCGCTCGCCGGGGTCCTGGCCGCCGTACCCGCCGCGCACCCGCTCACCGCGGTCGTGCACGCCGCGGGCGTCCTCGACGACGGCGTCCTTGAGTCCCTGACCCCCGAGCGGCTGCGCACCGTCCTCGCGCCGAAGGCTGACGCCGCCCGCCACCTGGACCGCCTCACCCGCGGCCTCGACCTCGCGGACCTGGTGCTGTTCTCCGCGGGCGCGGGCGTCTTCGGCAACGCGGGGCAGGCCAACTACGCCGCCGCCAACACCTACCTGGACGCGCTCGCCCACCGGCGCCGCGCGGCGGGCCTGCCCACCACCTCCCTGTCCTGGGGCCTGTGGGCCGACACCAGCTCCCTGACCGGCCACCTCGACGACACCGACCTCGCCCGGGTGCGCCGCTCCGGCATCCTGCCGCTGTCCGCCGCCGACGGCATGGCCCTCTTCGACGCCGCCCTCGCCGAGCAGCGCCCGCACCTCGTGCCGATCCGCATCGACACCGGACAGCTGCGCGCCTCCGGCGGCGACGTGCCGCACCTGCTGCGCGCCCTGTACCGGGGGCCCGTGCGGCGCACCGTCGACGCGGGCGCCGCCACCGGCACCGACGGGCTGCGCCCGCGCCTCGCGGGCCTGTCCGCCGACGAGCGGACCGGCGCCCTGCGCGACCTGGTCGCCACCTACGCGGCGGCCGTCCTCGGCCACGCCGACCCCGGACGGCTGCACGCTGACCGCGCCTTCCGCGAGCTCGGCTTCGACTCGCTGACGGCCGTCGAACTCCGCAACCGCCTCAACGCCGCCACCGGACTGCGGCTGCCCGCCACCCTCGTCTTCGACCACCCGACCGTCTCCGAACTCGCCGCCTTCCTGGACGGAGAGCTGTTCGACGGCGCCGCCGCCGCGCTGCCCGCCGCCCCCGCACCGACGGTCGCCGCGCACGGCGACGACGACGTCTTCGCCATCGTCGGCATGGCCTGCCGTCTGCCCGGCGGTGTCCGCTCGCCCGAGGACCTGTGGCGGCTGCTGGCCGACGGCACCGACGCCATCGCCCCCTTCCCGGCCGACCGGGGCTGGGACCTGGACGGCCTCTACGACGCCGTGCCCGAACACCAGGGCAGCTCCCGCACCCTCGAAGGCGGCTTCCTGCACGACGCCGCCGACTTCGACGCCGACTTCTTCGGCATCTCCCCGCGCGAGGCCGTCGCCATGGACCCGCAGCAGCGGCTCCTCCTCGAAACCTCCTGGGAGGTCTTCGAACGGTCCGGCATCGACCCCCGTTCGGTACGCGGCAGCCGTACCGGCGTCTTCGCGGGCCTTTCCTCCAGCGACTACCTCAAGCGCGTCGCGCACGTCCCCGACGAACTCGCCGGATACGTCAACAACGGCAACGCCAACAGCATCGTCTCCGGCCGCGTCGCCTACACCCTGGGCCTCGAAGGCCCCGCCGTCACCGTCGACACGGCCTGCTCCTCCTCCCTGGTCGCCCTGCACATGGCGCTCCAGGCGCTGCGGCGCGGCGAGTGCTCCATGGCGCTCGCGGGCGGCGTCACCGTGATGTCCTCGCCCGAGATCATCGTGGACTTCTCCCGCCAGCGCGGCCTGGCCGCCGACGGGCGCTGCAAGCCCTTCGCCGCGGCCGCCGACGGTACCGGCTTCTCCGAGGGCGTCGGCCTCATCCTCGTCGAGCGGCTCTCCGACGCCCGCCGCAACGGCCACCAGATCCTCGCCCTGGTCCGCGGCTCCGCCGTCAACCAGGACGGCGCGAGCAACGGTCTCAGCGCCCCCAACGGCCCCGCCCAGCAGCGCGTGATCCGCCAGGCCCTCGCCGACGCGGGCGTGGGCACCGCGGAGGTCGACGCCGTCGAGGCGCACGGCACCGGTACCCGCCTCGGCGACCCCATCGAGGCCCAGGCGCTGCTCGCCACCTACGGCCGCGACCGGGACGGCGGCCACCCGCTGCTGCTCGGCTCCGTCAAGTCCAACCTGGGCCACACCCAGGCCGCCGCCGGTGTCGCCGGTGTGATGAAGATGGTCCTCGCGCTGCGGCACGGCGTTCTGCCCCAGAGCCTGCACATCGACGCGCCGACCGAGCACGTCGACTGGGCGGGTGACGGTGTCCGGCTGCTGACCGAGGCCACCGAGTGGCCCGTGCCCGCCACGCGGCGGCCGCGCCGCGCCGCCGTCTCCTCCTTCGGCATCAGCGGCACCAACGCCCACGTCATCCTGGAGGAGGCCCCGGCCGACGTGCCCGTCGCACAGGCGGCGGCCGACGGCGTGTCCGTACCGGTGTGGAGCGCTCCGACGACCGGCGCCGCGAGCGCCGACACCGATGCCCCCGCCGAGGCCGCGTCCCTGCCGTGGGTCCTTTCGGCCCGCAGTGAGGCCGCCCTGCGCGGCCAGGCCAAGGCCCTCCTCGCCCACCTGGACGCCCACCCCGGCACCGCCCCGGCAGACATCGCCCACTCCCTGGTGGCCCACCGGGCCCTCCTGGAGAAGCGGGCGGTCGTCATCGGCACCGGCCAGGGCGACTTCCGCGCCGGGCTCGCCTCCCTCGCCGAGGGCAGCCCCGCCGCGTCCGTCGTCAGCGGGGGCCGCAGCGCCGGACGCGACCGCAGGGTCGTGCTGGTCTTCCCGGGCCAGGGCACCCAGTGGGAAGGCATGGGCGCCGAACTCCTCGCCGCATCGCCGGTCTTCGCCGAGCACATAGCCGCCTGCGAGGCCGCCCTCGCCCCGTACGTCGACTGGTCCCTGACCGACGTGCTGCGCCGGGCCGAGGGCGCGCCCMCCCTCGACCGCGTCGACGTCGCCCAGCCCGCCCTGTGGGCGGTGATGGTCGCACTCGCCGAGCTGTGGCGCGCCCACGGCCTGAAGCCCGCCGCCGTCCTCGGCCACTCCCAGGGCGAGATCGCCGCGGCCGCCGTCAGCGGAGCCCTCTCCCTCGCCGACGCCGCCGCCGTGGTCGCCGTCCGCAGCCTCGCCATCGCCCGCGAACTCTCCGGCCACGGCGGCATGATGGCCGTCGCCGCCTCGCGGGAAGAGGCCGAGGCCCTCGTCGCCGATCTGCCCGGCGTCTCCGTCGCCGCCGTCAACGGACCCGCCTCCGTGGTGGTCTCCGGCGACCCCGAAGGACTCGACACCCTGCTGGCCACCTGCCGGGAGCGGAACATCCGCGCCCGCCGCATCCCCGTGGACTACGCCTCCCACTCCGCGCACGTCGACCGGCTCGCCGACAGCCTGCCCGCCGCCCTCTCCGGCGTCGCACCCCGCGACGGCGACATCGCGTTCTTCTCCACCGTCACCGCCGACTGGCAGCCCGGAACCGGCCTCGACGCCGCGTACTGGCACCGCAACCTGCGCAGCACCGTCCGCCTGGAGGACTCCCTGCGGGCCCTCGTCGACCAGGGCCACGACGTGTTCGTGGAGTGCAGCCCGCACCCGGTGCTCACCGTCGGCATCGAGGACACCGTCGCCGCCGCCGGGGCCGACGCCGTCGCCCTCGGTTCCCTGCGCCGCGACGAGGGCGGCTGCGCCCGCTTCCTGACCGCGCTCGCCGCCGCCCACGTGGCGGGCGTGCCCGTCGACTGGCGGCCCGCCGTCGCCCACGGCCGCCCCGTCGACCTGCCGACCTACGCCTTCCAGCGCGAGCGGTACTGGCTGGAGGCGGGCGGCGCCCAGGCGGACCCGGCAGGGCTCGACACCGCCGTACGCCTCGCCGACGGCGGCGTGCTCCTCAGCGGCTCCCTCTCCCTCGCCGCCCAGCCCTGGCTGAACGCCCACCGCACCCACGGCACCGCCGTCGTCGGCG
>NZ_JASKYR010000684.1:0-4415 GCF_041028215.1 Streptomyces flavofungini | reverse complement strand
GTGGGGCCCGCGTTCACTTCCCGCGCGGGGTGGGGCCCGCGATGACCGGCCCCGCCGGCTAGGCCGGGGCCACGAGGAGCGGCCGTGCCCGCTCCCGCAGCTCCACCACCCGGGGCTCGTCCCCGTACGGTTCGAGCCGGTGCAGGAGGTCCTTCACGTACTCCGTCGTCCGCGCGGAGGAGATGCGTCCCGCCACCTCCAGTGCGCGGGTGCCCTGCTCGCACGCCGCGTCGAGGTTGCCGGACTCCAGCTCGGCGACGGCCGAGACGACGAGGCGCAGGCCGTGCGAGCGCACGAACTCCTCGGTGGGGCGGGAGAGCGCCTGTTCGGTGAAGCGGCGGACCTGCCGGGGCGCCTTCAGGTCGCGGTAGCACTCGGCGGCGTCCGCGGCGAAGCGGTCGTAGGAGTAGAAGCCGAGCCAGGACGGGTCGTTGTCACCGTCACGGGCCCGTTCGAGCCAGCCCTCGGCGGCCCGCAGCGCGGCCCCCGCGGCCTGCGCGTCGTGGGCACGCGCGTGTGCCCGCGCCTCCACGAGGCGGAAGAAGCTCATGGTGCGGGCCGTGGCGAGTCCGCGGTTGCGCTCCAGGGCGGCCTGCGCGAGGTCGACGCCCTCGTCGCCGAAGCCGCGGTAGGTGGCCTGGAGGGACATGGAGGCGAGTACGTACCCCCCGAGGGGGACGTCGGCGGCGGCGCGGGCCAGGCGCAGCGCCTGGATGTAGTAGCGCTGGGCGGCCTCCTGCTGGCCCGTGTCGAAGGCCATCCACCCGGCGAGGCGGGTCAGTTCGGCGGAGGCCCCGAAGAGGGCGCGTCCGACCTCGTCGGAGTAGGAGCCGAGGAGCAGCGGCGCGGCCTCGACGCGCAGGCACTCCGGCACCATGGAGGAGCGCCAGTCGCCGCCGCCGTACTTGGAGTCCCAGCGCCGGGCGTCCTCCGCGGCCTCCCGGAGCTTCAGGACATCGCTGTGGCCGACCTTCATCGGCGCGCCGTTGTCCTCGGCCTGTGCCGCGTCGCGCGGCACCTCCTCGGAGGCGTCGCGCGCGACGGAGCTGTCGGCCGGGGTTATCAGCCAGCGGGAGGCAGGTGTCGCGTACGCGCTCACCGCGAAGGACCCGGCCAGGGACTGCCAGATGCCGCCGGTGCCCGCGCGCCGCCCCGCTAAGTCCAGGCGGTACAGCTCGGTCGCCGACTTGACCGCGGCGCCCACGTCACGGGGGAAGGCGAGGCCCACCTCCGGCGCGGGGTCGGCGTCGGCGAGGCCGATCTCGTGCAGCGGCACGGGCCGCCCGAGCTTCTGTCCGATGGCCGCCGCGATCAGGTGCGGGGCGGCGCCCTGCGGCACCATGCCCTTGGACACCCAGCGGGCGACGGACGTCTTGTCGTAACGGAGCGTCAACCCGCGTTGGGCACCCAGGTCGTTGACCCGGCGGGCGAGACCCGCATTGCTGATTCCCGCGAGGGCGAGAACCGTGCCGAGCTTTTCGTTCGGCCCGCGTTGCTCCCTGGACATGGCCACCCCTCGACACAGACGGCTGCCGGGCGGTGGCTGGACCGCACGGCATTCGTGCTGTGTTCCCCGGGGGCGGGCACCCATGCCGCGACCGCCGTGGACCGGACATCAGGCACCGTGGCCTGAGCTCCGGGCGCCGTGGCCGGATCGACGGCCGCAAGAGCGTTTGGCCGATCCTCCAGGTATATGCCTCCGCGAAAACATCAGCACACACAGCGTAGTTCGCCGCATCCCAAGCGTTAAGAGGCCCAGTTCCGGATGGCGAGATTGTTGTACGTGCGGGGGTGCGCGGCTGCTGTGGCGTGCTCCCGGTGTGTGGCCGTGCGCCTGTGTGTGCGCTCTTCTCCGGCCATGACGGGAGCGCTTCGATTGGCGATGCGTGGGTCGGCCCGCTGCGCTGGAGTCAGTGGGCTGGGGGACACCGCCGCCTCCATCCCCGCGGGCGGCGGACCGGTCCGGGAGGCGAACACCGCCTCCCGGGCTGTGTGTTGTCCGCGCGAGGTTCCCCGCTGGGCTGATCCCTGGCCGATTTGGCCGAAAACACTCCCAGGGCACAACGGGCATTTCGCCCGTCGGCGCCGTGCGCGAGGGACGCGCCGGACGCGTACGAGGACAGGCACAAGGACAGGTTCGGAAGCGCGCACAAGAAGGGGAGCGAAGTCAGCGCTTCAACCACCGCCTCCCTGGGGTGCATTCACCGCCGCACAAGCGGCCACGCGGGCCCTCCCGCGCGCCTCCTTCGTGGCAGCATGGGACCCGAGTTCTTCGGTGCACTGGTCGGCCGTGCCCGTCGGCGGGCCGCCGACGGCCCCGTCCACAGCCTGTGGAGGCAGCGATGCGGTGGTTGGTGGGGTGGAGCAGTACCGCCGCGAGGCCCTCGGTGGTGGGCTCGGCCGGAGCCACCGGTGACGACGGCGAGGCCGTGCACCCCGTGGGCTCCCAGCTCCTGTGGGGCGACCCCGACCCGCTCTGGGCGGTCGGCGACTGGCGGGCCGACGAAGTACGCACAGTGACGGCCGACGAGCGGACCCGCATCGCGGTGCTCGGCACCTGCGGAGCGTCGGACGAGGAACTGAAGACCGGTCTGCTCTCCGCGCGCGGCGGCGCCATGCGCCATCTGACCGCCTGGTCCGGCAGCTACACGGCGGTCGTCCAGATCGGCCGCCGCCTCATGGTCGCCGGAGACCTCGCGGGCGCGCGCCCCGTCTTCTACACCCCCTGGGCGGGCGGTACGGCGTACGCCACCGCGGCGCTCCCGCTGGCCGACCTCATCGAGGCCCACCTGGACATCGGCCACCTCGCGGCGCTCCTTGCCGCCCCCGACGTCCCCGAGGCGCTGCACGACTCGACGCCCTACCAGGGCGTGCGGCGCGTGCCCCCGGGGCACGCGCTCATCCTGCGCGCGGGCGCACGGGAGATCACGGGGTACGACCCGGTGGCCTCGCTCGCCGTCGCGGCCCCCGCCGCCGACCCGAACAGCGCCGTCGAAGGGGTGCGCGACGCCCTGGTGGAGGCGGTGCGCGCCCGCCTCACCGCGCCGCGCCACGTGCCCGGCACGGACATCGACCCGGGCCCGGTGCCCGGAATGGGCCCGGCCGAGCGGCGCGCGGCGCGCGGCATGCCGGTGCCCGGCATCGGAGCCGACCTCTCCGGAGGCCCCGCCTCGGGCACCCTCGCCCTGCTGGCGGCGGGTCTGCCCGGAATGCCGGGCACCGTCCTCGGGCACGGCACGGGCGCGGGCGAGCGGCTCCTCGCCGTCACCTTCAACGACCTCGCCGTCAACGGCCGCGAGGCCGAGCTGGAACGCGCCGGGGCCATCGCGGCCAACCCGCGCCTGCATCACGTGGTCGTCGCCGGGGGCGAGGACGCGCTGCCCTACGCCGATCTGGACGGGCCCCTGACGGACGAGCCGGGCGCCACCCTGGTGACCGCCCAGCGCCACCGCGCGCGGCTCTCCTCCGGCAGCGCCGACCACTTCACGGGCTACGGGGCGCGGCAGGTCCTCGACGCCCACCCGGCCCGCCTCGCCGACCTCCTGATGGACCGCAAGCGCCGCCACCTGGTGCGTCCGGTGGCCGCCCTCACGAAGGCCGACGGCTCGGTGATGGTCCCCGCGCGCGTGTACGGCGCGGCCCGCAAACTGGCCAGGACACCGCATCGCGCGGGCGTCGACTCCCTCGCCGAGCGGCTCCTCCAGCGGCGCTTCGAGGAACCGGGCGGGGCCGTGGGTGCCTCGCTCGCCGCCCTCACCTGGGCCAGACCCGGGCCCGCCGCCCGCTGGCTGACCGGCGAGGCGCTGGCTGAAGTATCGGTTCGGCTGAACGACACGACCCTGCGCGCCAACGGGCCGGGACAGCGCCCCGGCGAGTTCCGCGCACGGGCCGCCCTCGCCCGGCACGCGGCGGAGTTCCGCATCCTCGAACAGGCCGCCGAGGTCCGCTTCCAGCGGCTGCACGCCCCCTTCCTGGACAACCAGGTCGTCCGCGCGTGCCGGGCGCTCCCCGAGGCGCTGCGCGTCCAGCCGGGAGCGCGGGCCGCGATCCTGCGCACGGTCCTTGAGGGCGCGGGCGTCGCCGACCTGCCGCCCGGCTGGGGAGCCCCCTCCCACGCCCCGAACGCGGCGGCCGCCCGGACCGGGCTGCGCACCGCCGTGGACGACCTGATCGCCCTCTTCGACACCCCGCTGCTCGCCCAGGCGGGCCTGGTGGAGGCCCGCGTCGTCCGCAAGGCCCTGCGCGAGGCCGCCGAGGGCGAGCCCCTCCCCCTGGACGGCCTGGCCGAGCTGGTCTCCACCGAACTCTGGCTGCGCAGACTGCTGTCGCGAAGAGGAACGTGCTGGACGGGAACTCCGGCACGACAGCGGGCCGTCCCCACGGGGAGCGTGATTCCGCAGCGAGGGGCGCTGGGG
>NZ_JASKYR010000683.1:0-4434 GCF_041028215.1 Streptomyces flavofungini | reverse complement strand
GTTTGTCCGTGCAGGACTTTTTCAAAGGAACCTCAACTCACCGGAGTGAGTCGGGGTATCAACATATCTGGCGTTGACTTTTGGCACGCTGTTGAGTTCTCAAGGAACGGACGCTTCCTTTGTACTCACCCTGTTCGGGCTTTCCTCCGGGCGCTTCCCTTCGGTGTTTCTTCTGTTCTTGCGTTTCCGACTCTATCAGACTCTTTCGTGTCCGATTTCCTCGGTGCCTTTCCGGTTCCCGCTCGGCCTTTCGGCTCTCGCGTTTCCCTTTCCGGCGGTTCCGACTCTATCAGATCCTTTCGGGCCTGATTCCCAGTCAGCGGGAGTTGTCTTCGCGGCTGTTGGGCCGTTCCGACGAGTGAGACTTTAGCGGAATCTCGGCTCCCGACCTAATCGGGGGCGTCCTCTCGAACGCCGATTCCTCATTTCGCAAATACGCATGAAAACGAGCCGAAGGCGGATCCCATGAAGGGACACGACGTCGATCGCTGTAATGGTTCTTGCGGAATGGCCGCCCGGGGACCGACCAGAGGTCGACGCTCACGTCGGGCAACTCGGAGAACACTACGTATCCGCCCCGGGAGTGTCAACCTCCTGCCGCGCGGCCTCCACGGGGCTACGCTGGCAGGCATGACAACGCATGCGTGCACCCAGCTGTGGTGGGCCGCCTGACGGCGGCCGTACACACGTATGTACCCAACGGCCGCCACCTCGGCGGCCGTTTTCGTTTCTCCCCTGGAGGACCCGGAGCCCGGCCGTCAGGCCGGCGGTCCTGCATCAGGAGGCGGAGAGATGACGAGGATCTTCAGTGGGGTCAAGCCGACGGGGCATCTGACCCTGGGGAACTACCTGGGCGCCGTACGGCAGTGGGCCGAGGTCGATCAGTACCGGGCGGAGTCGCTCTTCAGCGTCGTCGATCTGCACGCGCTGACCGTGGACCACGACCCCGGCCGGGTGCGACGGCTCAGCAGGCAGGCGGCCACGCTGCTGCTCGCCTCGGGGATCGATCCCGAGCGGGCCGTGGTCTTCGTACAGAGCCATGTGGACGAGCACGCCCGGCTCTCGTACCTCCTGGAGTGCGTCGCCACGGACGGCGAGATGCGGCGGATGATCCAGTACAAGGAGAAGTCCGTGCGCGAACGGGCGCGTGGCGGCAGCGTGCGGCTCTCGCTGCTCACCTACCCCGTGCTCATGGCGGCTGACATCCTCGCCTACGGGGCCGACGAGGTGCCGGTCGGTGACGACCAGACGCAGCACGTCGAGCTGACGCGGGACCTCGCGGAGCGGTTCAACCAGCGGTACGGACAGACGTTCGTGGTGCCCCGGGCCACGCCGCCCAAGGTCGCGGCGCGGGTCATGGACCTCCAGGACCCGACGTCGAAGATGGGCAAGTCCCATGAGTCCGGTGCCGGGATCGTCTATCTCCTCGACGAGCCCGAGGTCGTACGGAAGAAGTTCTCGCGGGCGGTCACGGACAGCGGGAGCGAGGTCGGGTACGACCGCGAGAAGCAGCCGGGGGTCTCGAACCTGCTGGAGATCCTCGCCGCCTGCCGGGGCGCGGACCCGGAGGCCCTGAGCGGTTCCTATGACTCCTACGGCGCGCTGAAAAGGGACACGGCCGACGCGGTGATCGAGCTGCTGAGGCCGGTTCAGGAGCGGCACAAGGCGCTGATGGCAGACCCCGCGTACGTGGAGGACGTGCTGCGGCGGGGCGCCGAGCGGGCCAGAGGGATGGCCAGGCCGACGGTGGACGGCGCCTATCGCGCGATCGGTCTGCTGCCGCCGGTGGGCGTCTAGCCGGGGGCGGGACCCGCTTCTCCGGGTGCGTGGGGTCATACGGGAGAAGCGGGGTCCTCCGTAGGGGCGGGTCAGCTGGTGCCTGATGCCAGTTCGCGGCTGCGGTCCCGCGCGGCTTCCAGGGCGGCGATCAGGGCGGCGCGGACTCCGTGGTTCTCCAGTTCGCGGATGGCGTTGATCGTCGTGCCCGCCGGGGAGGTCACGTTCTCGCGGAGCTTCACCGGGTGCTCGCCGCTGTCGCGGAGCATGACCGACGCGCCGACCGCCGCCTGGACGATGAGGTCGTGGGCCTTGTCGCGGGGCAGGCCGAGGAGGATGCCCGCGTCGGTCATGGCCTCCACGAGGAAGTAGAAGTACGCGGGTCCGGAGCCGGAGAGGGCCGTGCAGGCGTCCTGCTGCGACTCGGGGACGCGCAGCGTCTTGCCGACGGCGCCGAAGATGTCCTCGGCGTGGGACAGGGCGTCGGCGGTGGCGTGGCTGCCCGCCGAGATGACGGACATGCCCTCGTCGACGAGTACGGGCGTGTTCGGCATGACGCGGACGACCGGGGTGTTCTCCGCGAGGCGCTCCTCGATGAACGCGGTGGTGATGCCCGCCGCTGCGCTGATCACCAGGCGGTCGGGGACGACGTGCGGGGCGAGCTCGTCGAGCAGCTTCCCCATGTCCTGCGGCTTGCAGGCGAGGATGAGGGTGTCGGCGCGCTTGGCGGCGTCGGCGTTGCTGACGGGGGTGACGCCGTAGCGGGTGCGGAGCTCGTCCGCGCGCTCCTGGCGGCGGGTGGTGACCAGCAGGTCGGTCGGCGCCCAGCCGCCGCGGATCATGCCGCTGAGCAGGGCTTCGCCGATCTTTCCGGTGCCGAGGACCGCGACCTTCTGCCTGGGGTGCCGCTGCGGCTGCTGCGACTGGCTCGGCTGGCTCGTGGTGCTCATGGGCGGGGCCTCCCGGGGTTGCGTCGTCCGGGGGTCATCCTCGCACCGTGCGCGCCGGGGGCGGCGGGGTGTCCGGTGGGCGGACCCCCGGCGCGGGGGCCGCTTTCCGCGCGGGAAGGTCAGGCGGTACGGCGGCGGAGCGTCGCCGCGCCCAGGGCGAGGACCAGGAGGGCGCAGCCCGCGACGATCGCGGCGTCGCGCACGAAGTCGCCGGTGACGTCGGGGTGGCGCAGGACCTCGTTCATGCCGTCGACCGCGTACGACATGGGCAGCGCGTCGGAGATCCACTCCAGGACCGGCTGCATGGTGTCGCGCGCCGCGAAGAGGCCGCAGAGCAGGAGCTGCGGGAAGATCACCGCCGGCATGAACTGCACCGCCTGGAACTCGGACGCCGCGAACGCCGAGACGAAGAGGCCGAGTGCGGTGCCGAGCAGGGCGTCGAGCAGCGCGACCAGGAGCAGCAGCCAGGCCGATCCGGTGACGTCGAGGCCGAGGGCCCACAGGGCGAGGCCCGTGGCGAGGGCGGACTGGACGATCGCGAGGGCGCCGAAGGCGAGGGCGTAACCGGCGATGAGGTCACCCTTGGCCAGGGGCATGGCGAGGAGGCGTTCGAGGGTGCCGGAGGTCCGTTCGCGCAGGGTGGCGATCGAGGTGACCAGGAACATCGTGGTGAGCGGGAAGATCCCGAGCAGCGAGGCGCCGATGGAGTCGAAGGTGCGCGGGCTGCCGTCGAACACGTACCGCAGGAGCAGCAGCATCACGCAGGGGACGAGGATCATCAGCGCGATGGAGCGCGGGTCGTGGCGGAGCTGGCGCAGGACGCGGGCGGCGGTGGCGCAGGTGCGGTGCGGGTTCATGGGGCGGTGCTCCTCGGCGGGGGTCCGGCGGCCTCGTCGACCAGGCGGAGGAAGGCGGCTTCGACCGTGTCCGCGTGGGTGCGGACGCGCAGGGCTTCGGGGGTGTCGTCCGCGATGATCTCGCCCTCGCGCATGAGGAGGAGGCGGTGGCAGCGTTCCGCCTCGTCCATGACGTGGGAGGAGACGAGGATCGCGGCGCCCCGGTCGGCGGCGATGGCGTGGAAGAGGTGCCACAGGTCGCGGCGGAGCACGGGGTCGAGGCCGACGGTCGGTTCGTCGAGCACGAGGAGTTCGGGGGCGCCGAGGAGCGCGACGGCGAGGGATACGCGGCTGCGCTGGCCGCTGGAGAGGTTGCCCGCGAGGGCGTCGGCGTGCGAGGCGAGGTCGACGTCGTCGATGGCGCGGGTGACGTGTGCCCTGCGGCGTTCGGCTGCGGCGCCTCGGCCGGGGTCGAGTACGGCGGCGAAGTACTCCAGGTTCTGGCGGACCGAGAGGTCGTCGTAGACCGAGGGGTGCTGGGTGACGTAGCCGATGCGGGAGCGCAGGGCGCGGGCGCCCGCCGGGCGGCCGAGGACCTGGAGGGTGCCGGTCACTCTGGCCTGGGTGCCGACGACCGCCCGCATGAGGGTGGACTTGCCGCAGCCGGAGGGGCCGAGGAGGCCGSTGATCCGGCCTCGGGGCACGGTGAAGCCGAGGCCGCGCAGGACCTGGCGGGCGCCGCGCACGACGGTCAGGTTCTCGGCGCGGATGGCCGGTGCACCGGTGTCGGCCTCGGCCTCGGCGGCCGCGGACAAGTTATTCACCATGTGATGAATAATCCTGCGCGGAGATCTGGGCGTCAAGGGGGGGGA
>NZ_JASKYR010000682.1:0-4532 GCF_041028215.1 Streptomyces flavofungini | reverse complement strand
CTCAAGAACCCGCCCGCCCCGCCGGGCGCCGTACCCGCCCAGCGCATCCGCTTCGAGGTGGCCGAACGGCGCGCGGTGCTCGACCGGGTCGACTCCGCGCTCGCCACCGGCCACCTCACCCAGGGCCCGCAGGTGGCCCGCTTCGAGGAACTCGCGCGGACCTGGACCGGCACCGGGACGGCCGCCGTGGCGTCCGGGTCGGCGGCCCTGGAGATCGCCCTGCGCGTCATCGGCGTGGCGGGCCGCACGGTGCTCGTGCCGGTCAACACCTTCTTCGCCACGGCCGCCGCCGCCGTGCGCGCCGGGGCGGACGTGCGCTTCGTCGACATCGAACTCGCCGGACTCGGCATGGACCCCGACGCCCTGCGCGACGCTCTGGACCGGCACCCCGACACCGCCGCCGTGCTCCCGGTGCACATCGGCGGCATCGTCGCGCCCTCGCTCGACGAGGTCGTCGCGCTCTGCCGCGAGCGCTCCGTCCCCGTCGTGGAGGACGCCGCGCACGCCTTCGGCGCCACGCTCGACGGACGCCCCGCGGGCGGCTTCGGCCGCTTCGGCGCCTTCTCCTTCTTCCCCACCAAGGTCGCCGTCAGCGGCGAGGGCGGGCTGCTCAGCGCCGCGCTGCCGGACGACCTGGAGCAGGTGCGGCGCTGGCGCGACCACGGCAAGAGCGCCCAGGGCTCGACACTGCACGACCGGCCGGGGTCCAACTGGCGGCTGAGCGAACTGCACGCCGCCGTCGGCACGGTGGACCTGGAGCGCTTCGAGCACACCCTGGCGCTCCGGCGCGCCCTCGGCGTCCGCTACGACGCGCTGCTCGCCGACGTCCCCGGCCTCCGCCCGCACGCCCTGCCCGCCGGAGCGGGCGGCAACTACTACAAATACCTGGCGTACGTGGACCCCGAGGGCCCCCTGGACCGGGCCCTTCTGAAGAAGCGCCTGCGGGAGCGGCACGGCGTGTCCCTCGCCGGTGAGGTCTACGACCATCTGCTCTGCGACCACCCCTACTTCGGCGGCGGCACGGACGACGGGACATCGGCGTCCGCGTCCCCTGGAGGGCCGTACGAACGGGGCCGCTGGTTCGCCCGCCACCACATCGCCCTGCCGCTGTACCCGTCCCTCACCGAGGCCGAGCAGGTACGGGTGGTCGACGCGCTGCGCGACGAGCTCTCGTGACGGCGGACGCCGCGGGCCCCGCCGTCCTGCACGCCTTCCGCGCGGGTGAGTGGCGCGCGTCCCTGGACACCGCCGCGCTGCCGGGCCCGCCGGGCGCCCCGTACAGCCTCGCGCTCGTACCGGAGATCGTCGCCCACGCCGACCGCCGCCGCTGGGACGAGGCGCGCGACGCGCTGCCCCCGCTCACCGGACGGCGCGCGCTGCTGCTCAGGGCGGTGGAGCTGTTCGACCGGGGCACCCTCCATATCGGCGGCCTCGGCGAGCAGGGCCCCGCCGCCTTCCGCGCGGCGCTGTGGGAGACGGCCGGGCTGCCCGAGCCGCTGGTGGACCGCTGGTGCGGGATGCTCAGGGACGGCGTGCTGAAGCGGGGCGAGACCCCGGCCGTCGACGACGCCCTCGCCCTCGTCGCGCTCCCCGGCAACACCTTCACCTGCCTGGACTCCGTGCTGGAGCAGGCCGAACGCTCGGCGGGCGTCTGGGTGCGCCCGAGCCGCCGCGAGCCGCTGTCCGCCGCCCGTCTCATCGCCGCCCTCCTCGCCGCGGGCTGGCCCCCGGCCCGCGTCGGCCTCTACCCGGGCGAACAGCACGCCCTGCACGGCCTGGTGAAGCGCACCGACCGGCAGATCGTCTACGGCGGCGCGGGCCTCGCCGCGTCCGTCCGCCACTCCCCCGCGCTCACCCTGCACGGCCCCGGCCGCGGCTGCGCCCTGGTGCCCGACAGCATGCCCACCGACGAGGCCGTGGCCTGGCTGCTTCCGCTCGTCGCGGCCGACTCCGGGCGGTTCTGCTCCAACGTACGCACCGTCCTCTGCGCGACCCGCCCGCAGAGCGAGGCGCTCGCGTCCGCGCTCGCCGCCGCCCTCGACGCCGTGCCCGCCGGTCCGGGCGCATCCGCCTGGCCGCTCACCGTCTTCCGCGAGCCGGATACGGCGTACCGCGCCCTGCGCTCGATCGACGACCGCTCACGCCCCGGCGACCGGCTGCTCACCCGCCGGGAGCCGGTCACCGGGATCGACGGGGCGCCCTGCGTCCTGCCCCGCCTCGTGCACCTCGCCGACGGCGACGCGGGGCACCCCCTGGTCGGCCACGAGGTCCCCTTCCCGTTCGCCGCCGTCCTCGCCGCCACGCCCGACGCCGTACGGGCCATCACCGCCGACTCCCTGTTCGTGTACCGCCCAGCGAAGTGAGGCCCGCATGACGACCGTCTTCGGCACGCTGCCCGACCGGCTGCGCGAGCGCGTGCCGGAGCTGGGCGTCGACCTCGACACCTGGACGCGGCGCATGATGCGCTGGCACTTCGAGCCGGAGACGGCGAGCCCCTTCTGGGCCGCCCGGCGCTCCTCGCTCGGCTTCGACCCGGTCAAGGACGTCGACGGATTCGCCGCCCTCGAACTCTTCGGCCTCTTCGACAAGGCGGAGCTGCGCGCCGCCCACGCCCGCGACCTGCGCCCCCGCGGCTACCACGACCGCCCCTTCCGCGTCTTCGAGACCGGCGGCACCACCGGAGCGCCCTGCCGGATCGTCAACGTCACCCGGCTCGCCTACGACGTGGAGATCTACCGCACGGTCCTTGAGGCGCGCGGGGTGGCCGGGGGCGATGTGCTGGCGATGACGCCGGGCGGGCCGCACGCCTACGGGCACTTCGTGGAGGGCCTCGCCGACAGCTGGCACGGCGCCGTGCACGCCATCGACTTCGACCCGCGCTGGGTGAAGGCGGCGCTGCGCGCGGGCGGTGAGGCGGACGCCTACACCGCGCACCTCATCGACCAGACGCTCGCCCTGCTCGCCGCCGAGCGCCCTTCGCTGCTCTTCACCACCTCCCGGCTGCTCCTGGAACTGGCGATGCGCCTCCCGCGCCCGCTGCACACCTACGGCATCCGGGCGGTGTGCACGGGCGGCACCTCGTGCACCGCCGCCGAGGCGGAGTTCCTGCGCGAGGAGCATCTGACGGGCGTGCAGTGGATCGACACCTACGGGAACACCCTGGTCGGGCACGCGCTCCAGGCCGACGCGGTGCCCGGTGCCCCCGAGGTGCCCGGCGGCACCGGGCACTCCTACCATCTGCCGCCGCCCTTCGCGGTCCTGACGGTCGTCGACCCCGCCGACCCCTGGCGCGAGGTCGCCGTCGGACAGCGCGGCCGGGTGCGCGCCACCACGCTCCTCGAAGACCTCTTCCTGCCCAACCTCCTGGAACGCGACAGCGCCGTCAGAACCGGGCCGCACCCCTGGTTCCCGTGGGACGGCGTCGCCGCGGTGCGCCCTTTCCAGGAGGACGGCGAAGCCGCCGCCGGGGCAGTGGAAGGCGTCTACTGACGCCCACCGACGTCCACTGACCAAAGGACAGACACCGTGAACCTGTCGTCGAACGGCGTGTCCATACCCTTCACGCCGGAGCTGTTCGCCCCGCTGCGTCCCAGCGCCGACCTGCTGGCACCGGACGTCGACCCCGCCGCGCCGCGCGAACGGCTGCACGCGGACGGCTACTTGTACCTGCCGGGGCTGCTCGACCGGGCCGAGGTGCTGCGGCTGCGCGGACGCTACTTCTCCCTCTTCCCGCCGGGGCTGCTCGCTCCGGGCAGCACCCCGGAGGACGGGGTGTTCTCGGGCCGCGTGCCGGAGGGCGTCCCGGAGTACGGGGTGGCGGGGCATCCCGCGTACGCCTTCGTCCGCTCGGCCGCCTTCGACGCGTTCGTGAGCGACCCCGTCCTGGCCTCGCTCGCCTCCCGGCTCCTTGCCGCGCCGGTGCGCATGCTGCCCCGCCGCATACTCCGCCACTTCCACCGGGGCACCCGGCGGGCCTCCCGCGCGCACGTCGACTTCGACTACATGGACGAGGGCTCGCCCCAGGTCGTCACCTTCTGGATCCCGGTGGGCGACTGCCCGCCGCGTACGGGGGCGCTGGTGTACCTGGAGGGCTCGCACCGACTGCCGCCCGAGGAGTACGCGCCGCTGCGCGACATCACCGACCGCCCCGCCGACCGCCGCCAGATCTGCCACGACCTGGAGCTGACGGCGAAGACCCTGGGCCGCCGCTGGCTGTGGGCGGACTTCGCGGCGGGCGACGTCATGGTGCACCTGCCCCGCATCATCCACGCGTCCCTGGACACCACCACGGACGCGATGCGGCTCTCCGTCGACGCCCGGTTCGTACGCTCCGGCGACACACCCGACTCCCGCTGGCTGCGCCCCTGGTCGGCGGATGACGGCGCGTGACCCATCATCCACGCGTCCCTGGACACCACCACGGACGCGATGCGGCTCTCCGTCGACGCCCGGTTCGTACGCTCCGGCGACACACCCGACTCACCCCGGCTGCGCCCCTGGTCGGCGGCTGACGGCGCGTGACCCGCTCACCC
>NZ_JASKYR010000681.1:0-4242 GCF_041028215.1 Streptomyces flavofungini | reverse complement strand
GGCGAGGCGTCCGGCGGAGAGGACCCGGGCCAGGTTCTCCGCCGCGGCCCCCTCGTCCCTGAGCAGCCGCAGATACCACGGGGTCTTGCCGAGCGCGTCGGAGACCTTGCGGAAGTTCAGCAGGCCCGCGTCCGGGTCGGCCGAGTCCGCGAACCAGCCGAGCAGCACCGGCAGCAGCGTCCGCTGGATGGCCGCCTTGCGGGTGACGCCGGAGGCGAGCGCCTCCAGGTGGCGCAGGGCCCCGCTGGGGTCCGCGTACCCGAGCGCGACGAGGCGCTCGCGGGCCGCCTCCGTGCTCAGCCTGGTCTCGCCGGGGGCGAGCTGGGCGACGGCGTCGAGCAGCGGGCGGTAGAACAGCTTCTCGTGCAGCCTGCGCACGACGGAGGTGTGCCGCCGCCAGGCGCGGTTCAGCTCGGTGATCGGTTCCGTGCGCATCCCGAGCGAACGCCCGATGCGCCGCAGGTCGGCGTCGTCCTCGGGCACCAGGTGGGTCCGGCGCAGCTTGTAGAGCTGGATGCGGTGTTCCAGCGAGCGCAGGAAGCGGTACGCGTCGTCGAGCTGCGCCGCGTCCACCCGCCCCACGTATCCGCCCGCGCCGAGCGCCTGGAGGGCCACCAGCGTCGACCCGCTGCGGATCGAGGAGTCACCGCGGCCGTGCACCAACTGGAGCATCTGCACGGCGAACTCGACGTCCCTGAGCCCGCCGGGACCGAGCTTCAGCTCCCGCTCGACCTCCCCCGCCGGGATGTTCTCCACGACCCTGCGGCGCATCTTCTGCACGTCGGCCACGAAGTTCTCGCGCTCGGCGGCATGCCAGACCAGCGGCGCGAGCGTGGTCACGTACTCCTCGCCGAGCGCCAGGTCGCCCGCGACGGGGCGGGCCTTGAGCAGCGCCTGGAACTCCCACGTCTTCGCCCACCGCTGGTAGTACGCCAGGTGGCTGCTGAGGGTGCGCACCAGGGGGCCGTTCCTGCCCTCGGGGCGGAGGTTGGCGTCGACGGGCCAGATGGTGCCCTCGACGTTGGTCTCGGAGCAGATCCGCATCATGTGCGAGGCCAGGCGCGTCGCGGCCCGCAGCGCCTTGTCCTCGTCGGCGTCGCCCACCGCCTCGCCGACGAAGATGACGTCCACGTCGGAGACGTAGTTCAGCTCGTGGCCCCCGCACTTGCCCATCGCGATCACCGCCAGCCTGCACTGGGCGGCGTCCTCGGGAGCCGCCGCACGGGCCATCGCGAGCGCCGCGCGCAGGGTCGCCGTCGCGAGGTCGGCCAGCTCCGCCGCCGCCTCGGCGACATCGGTGGTGCCGCAGACGTCACGGGCCGCTATGGCGAGCAGACAGCGCCGGTAGGCCACCCGCAGCGACACCGGGTCCGTGGCGTCGGCCAGGCCCCGCTCGAACTCCGCCACCCCCGGGTGCAGGTCGGCCGACTCGTAGGTGGCGAGGGCACGCCAGTCGCGGGTGTGGCGCGCCAGATGGTCGGCGAGGGCCTCGGAGGCGCCGAGCACGCCGAGCAGCCGGTCGCGCAGCGGCTTGGCGGTGACGAGGGTGTCGAGCAGCTCGCGCCTGCTCTGCTCGTCCTCCTGCGCCTCCACCAGGCGTACGAGCCCGAGGAGCGCGAGGTCGGGGTCGGCGGTGGCACCGAGGGCGTCCAGGAGCAGCGGGTCCGAGCGGACGGCGCTCAGACCGGGCGCGTCGAGGAACCGCTCCGCGGCGGACGGGTCGGTGAAACCGTGCCGAAGCAGCCGCGTGAACGTGCTGCTGCGGCGCCCACCGGTCTCCCGCCACCCGCCCTGCAACGGGCGCTTCGCGCCCTCGCCTTCCCGCGGCAGCGACATGCCGAGCCTCCCGTTCGATCACTCCGGGGTCGAGCCTACGGCCTCACCGCCCCCTTCCGCCGTTCCGCCGTATCGCCCGAGCGCGGGCTTCCGCTTCGACACGTCGAAACCTGGCGCACGGCGGACGCTGACATCGCCCGAACTCCCTGCTGTACTCCGCCCCATGGAATACACACTCGAAGTGATCCCGCTGCCGGTGAGCGACATCGACCGGGCCATGGAGTTCTACCGCGACAAGCTGGGCTTCCACGTCGACATCGACACGGAGGTCATGCCCGGCATGCGCATCGTCCAGCTCACCCCGCCGGGCTCGGGCTGTTCCATCGCGCTGGCGGACACGCTCTGGGACACGATGGGCGGCCCGAAGCCGGCCGCCGGTTCCTACCAGGGCCTCCAGCTCTGCGTGGCCGACGCCAAGGCCGCCCACGCCGAGCTGACGGCACGCGGCCTGGACATCTCCGAGCCGGTCCAGCACGCCCCGCAGGACGGCGGCACCTTCATGTACTTCAAGGACCCCGACGGCAACGGCTGGGCGATCCAGGAGTACACGGTACGAGCGAAGACACCCCTGCGGGACGCGATCGTGGCCCGTTAGGGGCAGCGCCCCGCCAGGGGCGCGGGGAACCGCGCGAGCAACCACGGACGCGCCGCGGACGCACCCGCCGGGCAACCCGGCAGATGCGTCCGCGGCCACGCGGGGCGAGGGGTTCCGGCTCGGGAGGTACCGGCTACAGAACCGGCAGGTTCTTGCGGAGCTCGAAGGCCGTCACCTCGGAGCGGTACTCCTCCCACTCCTGCTTCTTGTTCCGCAGGAAGAAGTCGTAGACGTGCTCGCCGAGCGTCTCCGCGACCAGTTCCGACTTCTCCATGAGGGCGATCGCCTCGCCCAGGTTCTGCGGCAGCGGCTCGATGCCCATCGCGCGGCGCTCGGCGTCGGAGAGCGCCCAGACGTCGTCGTCGGCGCCCGGCGGCAGCTCGTACCCCTCCTCGATGCCCTTGAGTCCGGCGGCGAGCAGTACCGCGTAGGTCAGATAGGGGTTGGCGCCGGAGTCGATCGAGCGGACCTCGACCCGGGCCGAGCCGGTCTTGCCCGGCTTGTACATGGGCACGCGGATCAGGGCCGAGCGGTTGTTGTGGCCCCAGCAGATGTACGAGGGCGCCTCGCCCCCGGCGCCCGCCGTGCGCTCGGAGCCGCCCCAGATGCGCTTGTAGGAGTTCACCCACTGGTTGGTGACCGCCGAGATCTCCGCCGCGTGCCGCAGCAGGCCCGCGATGAAGGAGCGGCCGACCTTGGAGAGCTGGTACTCCGCGCCCGACTCGTAGAAGGCGTTGCGGTCGCCCTCGAAGAGGGAGAGGTGGGTGTGCATGCCCGAGCCCGGGTGCTCGGAGAACGGCTTCGGCATGAAGGTCGCATTGACCCCCTGCTCCAGCGCCACCTGCTTCATGACCAGGCGGAACGTCATGATGTTGTCGGCCGTGGACAGCGCGTCCGCGTACCGCAGGTCGATCTCCTGCTGGCCGGGCGCGCCCTCGTGGTGGCTGAACTCCACGGAGATGCCCATGGACTCCAGCATCGTGATGGCCTGGCGGCGGAAGTCCATGCCCACGTTCTGCGGGGTGTGGTCGAAGTAGCCGGAGTTGTCGGCGGGTGTGGGCCGCGAGCCGTCCAGCGGCTTGTCCTTGAGCAGGAAGAACTCGATCTCGGGGTGGGTGTAGAAGGTGAAGCCGAGGTCGGAGGTCTTCGCCAGGGCGCGCTTGAGCACATAACGCGGGTCCGCGAAGGACGGGGAGCCGTCCGGCATCAGGATGTCGCAGAACATACGGGCCGTGCCGGGGGCCTCCGCGCGCCAGGGCAGCACCTGGAACGTCGACGGGTCCGGCTTGGCGATCATGTCCGACTCGTACACCCGGGCGAAGCCCTCGATCGCCGAGCCGTCGAAGCCGATGCCCTCGTCGAAGGCCTGCTCCAGCTCGGCCGGGGCCACGGCCACCGACTTGAGGAAGCCGAGGACGTCCGTGAACCACAGGCGTACGAACCGGATGTCGCGCTCCTCCAGCGTACGGAGCACGAATTCCTGCTGCTTGTTCATCTTCCGCTTCCACCCATCCTTGCTGGTCAGTCCGCCTGCTCACGCGCCTCGGGACACACCGGGCACACGAGCATCCCACTCCTCGGTTTCGCGCGCGTTGCGGACCCCGCGCCGCGGTGCTCCGAGCCGTGCCGCTTGCCGCTCTGTGCCCATAGTGCCTGCTGGACGGCGCGGCTGTAACGGCGGCGGGCCCCACCCCGCCCTCGGGCCGCTCTCCGGCCCGCTCTCCCTCCTGCTCTCCGTCCCGCTGTCCGGTCTGCTCTCCACCCTCATCCCGCCGTCTTCCGCCTTCCCCGGCCACCCGCCCTCTATAAGT
>NZ_JASKYR010000680.1:0-4392 GCF_041028215.1 Streptomyces flavofungini | reverse complement strand
CCCTGAACAGCGGGGCCTGGGCGAAGGGGCCGGCGGGGGCGTCCGGATCGTGGAAGAACTCGGCTCCCACGACACGCTCGGGCAGATGACTGCCGAAGTCGACTATGCCTACGGGCTGCATGACGGTTCCTTTCCTGCGGCACCGGAGCGCTCCGCCTCAGGGCTTCAAGCGGGGCGGTCCGGCGCCGCACCGGGATGTGGACCCCGAGGGCGCCCGCGCGTACGGCGGGTTCAGCTCGCGGCGTCGTCCGCCGTCAGGAACGACCTGATCAGCTCGGCCAGTCGGGCCGGCTGGTCCTCGGGGATGAGGGTGTAGCTGTCCGGGATCTCGACGAGGCGGCCCCTGGGCAGCAGCCCCGCCAGCTTCCGCCCGTGCTCGGGCGGCATGACCTTGTCCTCGGCGGCCCACACCACGAGCGCGGGCCGGTCGAAGGTCCGCAACTGCTCGGCCCAGTCCAGGAGCGTGGCCTTCGGCGGGACCCCGAGCACGTACTTCCGCAGGTCCCCGCGGATCTCCTTGGAGGCCCACAGGGGCGCGAACCAGTCGTCCATCACCTCGCGCGGGACGGGCCGCTTGCTCATCCGCCCCCAGGTCATGGGCAGTCGGCGCAGCGGCCTCAGCTTCAGTAGGCCGAATGCGGCGGCGATGCCGCCGGGGAGCTTCGCCGAGGCGTACAGGTTGGCACCGGGCAGGCCCGGCGGGTAGTTGTCGAACGCCTCGCAGGAGGTGATGACCAGGCGCCCGATCCGCTCGTCCCTGCCCAGCGCCACCAGGGCCTGCGCGCCGCCCCAGTCGTTGAGGACCAGGGTGGTGTCCCGCAGGTCGAGCGTGTCGAGGAACTCCGCGACGAGCTGTGCGACCCCGGCGACCGACAGGTCCGCGCCAACCTTCATCGGGGTGCGGTGGCCGCCGAGCGGCAACGTCGGCACCACGCAGCGGAAGTCACGGCGCAGAGATGCCACCACGTGCCGCCACAGCGAACCGTTCATCGCGACGCCGTGCAGCAGGACCACCACGGGTCCTTCGCCGCCCGTGTCCTGGTACTCGACAGAACCCGCTGAAAGGTGAACCTCAGGCATGCGTGTCTCCCGGAAGTGCCGTCGAGTGCGAGCCGGAACAAGGGTGCGCCGGAACAAGGGTGCGCCGGAACAAGCAAAACACCTCAAGCCCCTTTTTGCCAGCGGCAATCCGGCGTATTCGATCATTGCCCGAAAGGGCAATAGTGCGCCGCTCGCGATGTCTGTACCGTTGGCGAGCAACGCGCTAAGACACGCGCTGAGACATGCGCTGAGACACGCGCTCAGACCGGCAATTCATCGCCGCGCATCCGAAAGGTAAACCGTGATCACTGCTGAAGAAGTGTGTGCCCGCATCGCCAAGAAACTCGGCAGCAAGGCGAACAACTACGAGCTCGGCGCCGACACGGCATTCGACTCGGTGGGCCTTTCGAGCCTGCAGATCGCCGATATCGTCTACAGCATCGAGGACGACCTGGAGATAGAGTTCGACGAGTCGCGGGCCGCGGGCGTCAAGACCGTCGCGGACCTCGTGCGGCTCGCCGAGGAGACCGAGCAGGGCAGCGCCGCCGCGTGACGGCCGTCGATTACCGGGGCGCCACCGCGGAATCCATCCGGCATCACTACGACGTGTCGAACGAGTTCTTCGCGCTGTGGCTCGACACCTCCCTCACCTACACCTGCGCGCTCTGGGACGACGGCGATCCGGACGAAACCCTGGAGCGGGCCCAGAAGCGCAAGCTGGACCACCTCATCGAGGGGGCGGGGGCGAGGGCCCCGGGGGCGCGCCGCGTCCTCGACGTCGGCTGCGGCTGGGGCAGCCTTCTCGAACGCCTGGTCACCAGGTACGGCGTCCAGCGGGCCGTCGGCCTCACCCTCAGCGAGAGCCAGGCGGCGAAGCTGCGCGGGACGCCCGTGCCCGGCACCGAGGTGCGGGTGGAGAACTGGCTGGACCACGAGCCGGACGAGCCCTACGACGCCATCATCTCCATCGGCGCGTTCGAGCACTTCGCGCGCACCGGTCTGACCCGCGCCGAACGCGTCGCGGCCTACCGGGAGTTCTTCGACCGCTGCCGCGCCTGGCTGCCGAGGGGCGGGCGGATCGCACTCCAGACCAACATCAAGGGAAACAACGTCCGGATGGACAAGCAGACGGTCCGTGACCTGATGTTCATCATCGACATCATTTTCCCGGAATCCGAGATTCCCGCGCTCTCCGAAGTCATCGAGTCGAGCGAGAAACGATTCGACGTCGTCAGCCTCCGCAATGACCCGGATCATTACAGCCGCACCTGCCGGGAATGGCTGCGCCGTCTCCGGGTCCACCGTGCGGAGGCCGTGCGGATCGCGGGCGAGGAGAACGTCGCCAATTACGAGCGCTATCTGGGCGCGACGGTCGGCCACTTCGCCCATCGCCATCTCGGATTGTCAAGGATCATCCTCGAAGCGGTCTGAGGAGCGCCGGTGTGAACAGCTACAAACACGTCGTCTACTGGCACGACACCGAATCCGTGACGCTGGGGGCGCCCCTGCGGGAAGACATCGAATGCGATGTCTGCATCGTCGGGGGCGGCTTCACGGGACTCTGGACGGCCTACTTCCTCAAAGAGGCCGAACCCGCCCTGGACATCCGCGTCGTCGAGGCCCACCACTCGGGCTACGGTGCGTCGGGTCGCGCCGACGGATTCGTCACCCCGACCATCGGCAAGGACATCCAGGCCCTGGTCAGGGAGTTCGGCTACGCACGCGCGCTGCACGCCTCCCAGGCGGTCGGCAGGTCGATCCTGGAGATCGGCAGGTTCGCCAGGAAGAACCGCGTCGACGCCGAGTACGAGGCCACCGACTATCTGATGGTCGCCACCGACGCGGCGCAGCTCAAGCGGTTGCGCGAGGACCGCGCACTCGCCCAGCGGATGGGGGCCGCACCGGCCCCGGTCCTGCCCGCCGACGAGTCCAGGGCCGTCATCGGCTCGCCCGCGGTGCTCGGCAGCATGCGCACCGGCGGCGCCCTGGTCAACCCGTACAAGCTCGCGCGCGGCATCGCCCGTGTGGTGCGCGAGAAGGGCGTGACCCTGTACGACACCTCGCCCTGCCTGCGCGTCGAACCGGGCGCGCGGCCCACCGTCGTCACCACGGGCGGCCGGATCAAGGCCGACAAGGTCGTCCTCGCCACCAACGTCCACATGGACGCCTTCCCGCCGTTCCGCAGGAAGGTCGTGCCGATCTGGACGTACGCGATGGTGAGCGAACCCCTCACCGACGCCCAGCTCTCCCGCGTCGCCTGGCCGGGCCGCGAGGGCCTGGTGGAGGCCAAGTCCCTGCTGACCTGCGCGCGCTTCACCCACGACAACCGGATCATGTTCGCGGGCGGCCCCGCACCGTACTACTTCGGCAGGGACAAGCGGCAGCGGAACATGAACCGGCCGGAGGTCTACCGCGCGATCCACCGGGAGTTCCTGCGATTCTTCCCGCAGTGGGCGGACCTCCGGTTCACCTACGCCTACGGCGGCACGGCCGACGTCGTCCGCGACTACGCACCGCACTTCGGCCGTCTCGACGGCGGCAACATCCTCTACGGATACGGCTACTGCGGCAACGGCATCGCGGCCACCCACACCGGCGGCAAGGTCCTGCGCGACCTGGCCCTCGGCAAGGACACCGACTACTCCCGGCTGCTCTTCGTGGACGACGGGCGCCGCGGGCAGCCCGCCGACTTCCCGCCGGAGCCCGCCCTCTTTCTCGGCGCCCGCGCCGTGACCCGCCTGATGAACTGGAAGGAGTCCCGCGCATGAGCGCACGGCCGACGGTCCTGCTCACCGGCGCGTCCGGTGTCGTGGGCCGCAGCATCCTGCGCGAGCGGGCGGCACGGGGCGAGCACGGGCCACGCGTCATCGCCGCGACCCGCGGCGCCCCGGTCCCCGAGGCCGAAGGGCCCACCGTGGCCCTTGACATGACGGCCGAACGGTTCGGGCTCGACGAGGAGAGCCACGCGGCGCTCGCCGCCGAGGTGGACACCGTCATCCACTCGGCAGGCCTCACGGAGTGGGGCCTGCCCGCGCGGGAATACGAACCCGTCAACATCGAGGGCACCCGGCGCGTCATCGACTTCGCCGAACAGGCCGGGGCGAGTGTCCACTACATGAGCACCGCGTTCGTGGCCGCCCTCGCGCCCACGGCACCCGCGGCGCTCGGCGAGGACAACGTCTGCCGCAACTACATCCACTCCAAGCGCCTGGCCGAGGGGCTGCTGCGGGAGAGCGGCCTGCGGCACACCGTCTTCAGGCCCACCAACCTGATCGGCGACTCCCTGTCGGGGTGGACGTCCCAGGGCCAGATCGTGCAGCTCATGTCGGACTGGCTCGGCCGGGGCAGGGC
>NZ_JASKYR010000068.1:0-16448 GCF_041028215.1 Streptomyces flavofungini | reverse complement strand
GTACCTCGACCGGATGGACATCGAGCGCGAGCGCGGCATCACGATCAAGTCCCAGGCCGTATAGATCCGACCCGAGGCGACAGGCGCCTCAAGAGACAGGACCCTGCGTGCCCGCGACCCCTAAGAATGTGCCCGAGCCGAGCCGTACCGACCCGGCTCTGATCCGCAATTTCTGCATCATCGCGCACATCGACCACGGCAAGTCCACGCTCGCCGACCGGATGCTCCAGCTCACCGGTGTGGTGGAGCAGCGGCAGATGCGTGCTCAGTACCTCGACCGGATGGACATCGAGCGCGAGCGCGGCATCACGATCAAGTCCCAGGCGGTGCGTCTGCCCTGGGCCCCGACCGAGGGCCCGGACCAGAGCAGGACCCACATCCTCAACATGATCGACACCCCGGGCCACGTGGACTTCACGTATGAAGTCTCACGTTCGCTCGCGGCCTGCGAGGGCACGATCCTCCTGGTCGACGCGGCCCAGGGCATCGAGGCGCAGACTCTCGCCAACCTCTACCTGGCGATGGAGAACGACCTCAAGATCGTCCCCGTACTGAACAAGATCGACCTGCCCGCCGCCCAGCCGGAGAAGTTCTCGGAGGAGCTCGCCAACCTCATCGGCTGCGCCCCCGAGGACGTCCTGAAGGTCTCCGCGAAGACCGGCATGGGCGTAGAGGCGCTGCTCGACAAGGTCGTCGCCGAGATCCCGCCCCCGGTCGGCGTCAAGGACGCCCCGGCGCGCGCGATGATCTTCGACTCGGTCTATGACTCCTACCGCGGCGTGGTGACGTACGTACGAGTCGTCGACGGTCAGCTCAACAAGCGTGAGCGCATCCGGATGATGTCCACCGGCGCCACGCACGAGCTCCTGGAGATCGGCGTCTCCTCGCCCGAGATGACCCCGGCCGACGGCATCGGCGTCGGCGAGGTGGGCTACATCATCACCGGCGTGAAGGACGTCCGTCAGTCCAAGGTCGGTGACACGATCACCTCCCTGAACAAGGGCGCGACCGAGGCGCTCGGCGGTTACAAGGACCCGAAGCCGATGGTCTTCTCGGGTCTGTATCCGCTGGACGGCTCGGAGTACCCCGACCTCCGCGAGGCGCTCGACAAGCTCCAGCTCAACGACGCCGCGCTGGTCTACGAGCCGGAGACGTCCGCCGCGCTCGGCTTCGGCTTCCGCGTCGGCTTCCTCGGCCTGCTGCACCTGGACGTGATCCGCGAGCGCCTTGAGCGCGAGTTCGGGCTCGACCTGATCGCCACCGCCCCCAACGTGGTCTACCGCGTGATCATGGAGGACGGCACCGAGCACACGGTCACCAACCCGAGCGAGTTCCCCGAGGGCAAGATCGACGAGGTGTACGAGCCCGTCGTGCGCGCCACGATCCTCGCCCCGAGCGAGTTCATCGGCTCGATCATGGAGCTGTGCCAGAACCGGCGCGGCGTCATGCTCGGCATGGACTACCTCTCCGAGGACCGCGTCGAGATCCGCTACACGCTGCCGCTCGCCGAGATCGTCTTCGACTTCTTCGACCAGCTCAAGTCGAAGACGCGCGGCTACGCCTCGCTGGACTACGAGCCCACCGGCGAGCAGTCCGCGCAGCTCGTCAAGGTCGACATCCTGCTCCACGGCGACAAGGTCGACGCCTTCTCGGCGGTCACGCACAAGGACCAGGCGTACGCGTACGGCGTGCGGCTCGTCGCCAAGCTGCGCGAGCTCATCCCGCGCCAGGCGTTCGAGGTGCCCGTCCAGGCGGCGATCGGGTCCAGGGTCATCGCCCGCGAGACCATCCGCGCCATCCGCAAGGACGTGCTCGCCAAGTGCTACGGCGGTGACATCTCCCGTAAGCGCAAGCTCCTGGAGAAGCAGAAGGAGGGCAAGAAGCGCATGAAGATGGTCGGTTCCGTCGAGGTGCCGCAGGAAGCCTTCATCGCGGTGCTCTCCAGCGACGACAGCGGCCCCGGCAAGGCCAAGAAGTAGTCACCCCGGCCGCGGCTCCGCCGTGGCCACGCGGGCCCGGTGCGCATGCGTACCGGGCCCGCGGCGCGTTGCGGCGGGCCTGCTCGTTCCGTTTGGGTGTCTGGAGGAAGTGACAGGCAGATGCCCCTTACGCACCGGGCGTCGGCGTTCTACTCTGATCACCACTCGTAGGTTACTCGCAAGTTAAACAAGTAGCCCTGAGGGATGTAAGAAGCAGCCGCCAGCCAGTTCCGCCGCACTGACGTGGGCCCGGAGGATGTCGTGAGCGACACACAGACCTTGATCGAGAACCGTCCGCCCTCCGTGGCGCACCTGTTCCTGGAGCGCGTGGCGGCCACGCCCGATGCCGAGGCCTATCGCTACCCGGTGCCCGCCGCCTCCGGCGAGGGCCCGGACGACTGGAAGGCGCTGAGCTGGGCGGAGGCGGCCGAGCGCGTCTACGCCATCGCGGCGGGCCTCATCGAGCTCGGCATCCGCCCAGAGGAGCGCGTCGCCCTCGCCTCCTCCACCCGGGTCGAGTGGATCCTCGCCGACCTCGGCATCATGTGCGCGGGCGCGGCCACCACGACCGTCTACCCGCAGACCAACGCGGAGGAGTCCGCGTACATCGTGTCCGACTCCGAGAGCCGGATCATGATCGCTGAGGACGCCGCGCAGCTCGCCAAGGCGCGCGAGAAGCGGGCCGGGCTGCCCGAGCTGAAGCACGTCGTGGTCATCGACCCCGAGGGCGCGTCGGCCGCCGACGGCGACCCGGAGGGCTGGGTGCTCACCCTGGCCGACCTGGAGGCCAGGGGCGCCGCGCACCTGGAGAAGAACCCCGGCCTCGTCAAGGAGCGCATCGCGGCGATCACCAAGGACCAGCTCGCCACGATCATCTACACCTCCGGCACCACAGGACGCCCCAAGGGCGTGCGCCTGCCGCAGGACAACTGGTCGTACATGGCCAAGGCCATCGCGGCGACCGGGCTCCTCGGCCCCGACGACGTGCAGTACCTGTGGCTGCCGCTCGCCCACGTCTTCGGCAAGGTGCTGACCTCCGGGCAGATCGAGCTGGGGCACGTCACCGCCGTCGACGGCCGGGTCGACAAGATCATCGAGAATCTGCCGGTGGTCCAGCCGACCTACATGGCCGCCGTGCCCCGCATCTTCGAGAAGGTCTACAACGGCGTCGCGGCGAAGGCGCGGGCGGGCGGCGCGGCCAAGTACAAGATCTTCCAGTGGGCCGCCGAGGTCGCCCGCGAGTACGCGAAGGTCAGCCAGGACAACTTCCGCAGGACCGGCACCGCCTCCGTGCCCTTCGGGCTGCGCGCCAAGCACCGGACCGCCGACGCCCTCGTCTACTCCAAGCTGCGCGAGGCCTTCGGCGGACGGCTGCGCGCCGCCGTCTCCGGCTCCGCCGCGCTCGCCCCGGAGATCGGGTACTTCTTCGCGGGCGCGGGCATCCACATCCTGGAGGGCTACGGCCTGACCGAGTCCTCCGCCGCCTCCTTCGTCAACCCCGGCGAGGCCTACCGCACCGGCACGGTCGGCAAGCCGCTGCCCGGCACCGAGGTGCGGATCGCGGACGACGGCGAGATCCTGCTGCGCGGTCCCGGCATCATGGAGGGCTACCACAAGCTGCCCGACAAGACCTCCGAGGTCCTGGAGTCCGACGGCTGGTTCCACACCGGGGACATCGGCGAGCTGTCCGTCGACGGCTATCTGCGGATCACCGACCGCAAGAAGGACCTGATCAAGACCTCCGGCGGCAAGTACATCGCGCCCGCCGAGGTCGAGGGCCAGTTCAAGGCGGTGTGTCCGTACGTCTCCAACATCCTGGTGCACGGCGCCGACCGGAACTTCTGCACGGCGCTGATCTCCCTCGACGAGCCCGCGATCCTTCAGTGGGCCAAGGAGAACGGCCAGGAGGGCAAGTCCTACGCCGAGGTCTGCGCGTCGCCCGCGGCGGTCGAACTCGTCGAGGGCTATGTGAAGCAGCTCAACGAAGGACTCCAGCGCTGGCAGACCATCAAGCGGTTCCGCCTGCTGCCGCGCGACCTTGACGTCGAGCACGGCGAGCTGACGCCGAGCCTGAAGCTCAAGCGCCCGGTCGTCGAGCGGGAGTACAAGCACCTGATCGACGAGATGTACGCCGGTTCGCGGGAGGCCTGAGAACGTCGGACGCGCCGCGCACGGGAGCCGTCGGCTCAGACGCCCCGTGCGCGGCGCATCTCCTGCACCAGCTCCTCCATGTGCGTCACATGGCGGCGCAGTTCGAGGACGTCCTGGAGGCTGCTCGCCGCCATGTGGCTCTCGATCGCCGAGAGGCGGGCGGCCAGTTCGTCGAACTGGCGCTGCTCCCGAGCGAGTATCCGCTCCAGCTGCCGGTTCTTGCGGTGCAGTTCGAGGAAGACGGTGACCTTGGCGCGCAGCACCCAGGGATCGAAGGGCTTGGTGAGGTAGTCGGCGGCGCCCGTCGCGTACCCGCGGAAGGCGTAGCCCGCGTCGTTGTCGGTGCCCGTGAGGAAGATGATGGGCACGTCCTTGGTCTGGTCGAGGCGCTTGATGTTGGTCGCGGTCTCGAAGCCGTCCATGCCGGGCATCCGCACGTCGAGCAGGATCACGGCGAACCGCTGCCGCAGGATGGCCTTCATCGCCTCCTCTCCCGAGCGGGCGCGCACCAGCGGTTCGTTCAGGGAGCCGAGGACTGCTTCAAGGGCCATCAAATTGTCCTCCATGTCGTCGACCAGGAGGATGCTCGCGCGGTGGTCGGTCGGTGACTCTGCGCTCATGGTCATGGTGCCTCAATCGGTTGCCGGCGGAGCAGCGCTCTCTTCAGGAGTGCTCGGCTGTTCCGCTGCGACGGATGCCGGGTCGGGGGAGGTGGACGCTTGGCCGGTGGCCGTGCCCTCGGGGTCCAGGAGGGCACAGACGACACCGAGGAGCTGGTCCACATCCACGGGTTTGGGTACGTAGTCGGTGGCGCCCTCGGAGATCGCCTTCTCGCGGTCGCCCGGCATGGCCTTGGCGGTCAGCGCGACGATCGGCAGCCCACGCCAGCGGGGGCTGCGGCGGATGGCCGCCATGGTTTCGTAGCCGTCCATCTCCGGCATCATGATGTCCATCAGGACGATGTCGACGTCGGGATTGCGCTCCAGGGTCTCGATGCCCTCGCGGCCGTTCTCCGCGTAGAGGACGGGCATGCCGACGCGGCTGAGCACATGGGTGAGCGCGAAGACGTTGCGGATGTCGTCGTCGACGATCAGCACCCGGCGGCCCGGCAATATGCGGCCCGCGCTCCCTTCCTTCCACTCCTCGAGTTTGGTGGGCGTGGGCCAGCTCTCGTCCGGTTCGAGGGCCGTGTGCGGTCGCAGGGCCGCGTGTTCCAGCGGTTCGGGCAGGTGCTGGGTGTGGGTCGCGGCGTACGCCATCGCGGCGGCGCCGTGGCCGGGGTGCACCACGGGCACGTACAGCGAGAAGACCGAGCCCTGGCCCGGGCGGCTCTCCGCGGTGATCCGGCCGCCGAGCAGACCGGCGATCTCACGGCTGATGGAGAGGCCGAGACCGGTGCCGCCGTACTTGCGGTTGGTGGTCCCGTCGGCCTGCTGGAACGCCTCGAAGATCACCGGCAGCTGTTCGTGCGGGATGCCGATGCCGGTGTCCTTGACCGCGAAGCAGAGCAGGTCGTCGTTGTCGTGGACCAAGCGGTCGCGCGCGGCTTCCTTGACGCGGCTGACCCGTAGTTCGACGCTGCCGGCCGAGGTGAACTTCACCGCGTTCGACAGGAGGTTGCGCAGGATCTGCTGGAGGCGCTGCTCGTCCGAGAACATCTCGCGCGGCACGTCCTCGCCCACCGACACGTCGAAGGCGAGGCCCCGGTCGAGGGTGAGCGGGCGGAACGTCGCGTGGACGTAGTCGAGGACCTTGATCAGCGGCAGCTTCTTGGGGCGTACGTCCATCCGGCCCGCCTCGATCTTCGACAGGTCCAGGATGTCGTTGATGAGCTGGAGGAGGTCCGAGCCCGAGCGGTGGATGGTCGTCGCGAACTGCACCTCCTGCTCGGAGAGGTGGTTGTCGGGGTTGTCGGAGAGCAGCCTGGCCAGGATGAGCAGCGAGTTGAGCGGTGTGCGCAGCTCGTGCGACATGTTGGCCAGGAACTCCGACTTGTACTGGGAGCTGGTGGCGAGCAGGGCCGCCTTCTCCTCCAGTTCGGCGTTGGAGCGGCGCAGCTCCGCCTGCTGGCGCTGGAGTTCGTCCGAGCGCTCCTGGAGCTGGGTGGCGAGCCGCTGGGACTCGCCGAGCAGGGACTCCGTACGGGAGTTGGCGATGATGGTGTTGATCGCGACGCCGATGGTGTTCACGAACTGGTCGAAGAAGGCCAGGTGGACGTCGGAGAAGCGGGAGAACGTGGCCAGCTCGATCACGCCGAGCAGCTTGTCCTCGAAGAGGATCGGGATGATCACCACGGTCGCGGGGGCCGCGTCGCCGAGCCCCGAATGGATCTTGATGTACTCCGGCGGCACCTCCTCGACCAGGATGCGCTTCTTCTCCAGGGCCGCCTGGCGCACCAGGCCCTGCGCGGGCATCCCGCCGGTGTCGACGACCGAGCCCTGGGCCGCGCCGTACCCCGCGATGAAGGCGAGGCCCTTCGCGGTGACCTGGGTGGGCGCCGGGCCCTCCGCGGTGTCCGGGTCGGCCAGGAAGAACGCGCCGTACTGCGCGTTCACCAGCGGGGTCAGCTCGCGCAGGATCAGGTCGGCGACCTCCATCAGGTCGCGGTGGCCCTGCATCAGGCCCGCGAGGCGGGCGAGGTTGGACTCCAGCCAGTCCTTGGCGCGGGTGGTCTCGCGGAGGTTGGAGACCATGAGGTTGATGTTGTCCTTGAGCTCCGAGACCTCGCCGCGTGTCTCCACGGTGATGGCGCGGGTCATGTCGCCCTGGGCCACGGCGGAGGCGACCTCGGCGATGGCGCGGACCTGGGTGGTGAGGTTCAGCGCCAGTTCGTTCACGTTCGTCGTCAGGCGCTTCCAGGTGCCGTAGACGCCCTCGACGCGGGCCTGGCCGCCGAGCTGCCCCTCGGAGCCGACCTCGCGGGCCACCCGGGTCACCTCGGAGGAGAAGGAGGAGAGCGTGTCCACCATGGTGTTGATGGTGGTCTTCAGCTCCAGGATCTCGCCGCGCGCGTCCACGTCGATCTTCTTGGAGAGGTCGCCCTGGGCGACGGCGGTCGCGACCTGCGCGATGTTGCGGACCTGGCCGGTGAGGTTGTCGGCCATGTAGTTGACGTTGTCCGTGAGGTCCTTCCACACGCCCGATACGCCGAGGACCTGCGCCCGGCCCCCGAGCCGCCCGTCCGTGCCCACCTCGCGGGCGACGCGGGTCACCTCGTCGGCGAAGGCGCGGAGCTGCTCCACCATGGTGTTGACGGTGTCCTTGAGCTCCAGGATCTCGCCGCGCGCGGTGACCGTGATCATCTTGGAGAGGTCGCCGTTGGCCACGGCGGTGGTCACCTGGGCGATGTTGCGCACCTGGGAGGTGAGGTTGGACGCCATGAAGTTGACGTTGTCGGTGAGGTCCTTCCAGACGCCGGAGACGCCCCGGACCTGGGCCTGACCGCCGAGGTTGCCCTCGGTGCCGACCTCGCGGGCCACGCGGGTCACCTCGTCGGCGAAGGCGGAGAGCTGGTCCACCATCGTGTTGATGGTCGACTTCAGCTCCAGGATCTCGCCCTTGGCCTCTACGGTGATCTTCTTGCCGAGGTCGCCCTGGGCGACGGCCGTCGAGACGAGCGCGATGTTCCGCACCTGGGAGGTGAGGTTGTCGGCCATGAAGTTGACGTTGTCGGTGAGGTCCTTCCAGACGCCGGATACGCCCCGCACCTGAGCGCGCCCGCCGAGGTTGCCCTCGGTGCCGACCTCGCGGGCCACGCGGGTCACCTCGTCGGCGAAGGCGGAGAGCTGGTCCACCATCGTGTTCACCGTCGACTTCAGCTCCAGGATCTCGCCCCGGGCGTCGACGGTGATCTTCTGGCTCAGGTCGCCGTTGGCCACGGCGGTGGTCACCTGGGCGATGTTGCGCACCTGGGAGGTGAGGTTGGACGCCATGAAGTTGACGTTGTCGGTGAGGTCCTTCCACACGCCCGACACGCCGCGCGCCTGCGCCCGGCCGCCGAGCTGCCCCTCCGTGCCCACCTCGCGGGCGACGCGGGTGACCTCGGCGGCGAAGGCGGAGAGCTGCTCCACCATCGTGTTCACGGTCAGCTTCAGTTCGAGCAGTTCGCCCGTCGCCTCGACCGTCACCGTGCGGGTCAGATCGCCCTGCGCCACCGCCGTGGTCACCAGGGCGATGTCCCGCACCTGGGCGGTGAGCCGCGAGGCCATGGTGTTGACGGCCTCGGTCACGTCGCGCCAACTGCCGGACAGGCCGCGGACCTTGGCGCGCCCGCCGAGCCGCCCCTCGGTGCCCACCTCGCGGGCCACGCGGGTGACCTCGCCCGTGAAGAGGGAGAGCTGGTCGACCATCGTGTTGACCGCGCGGCCGAGCCTGCGCAGGTCGCCCCGCAGCTCACGGCTGCCGTCGTGCAGGTCGACGCGCTGGGTGAGGTCGCCGCCCGCCACCGCGTTGAGCACCCGGGTGGCGTTCGCCGCCGGGGCGACCAGGGAGTCGAGCAGGGTGTTGACCTCCTGGACGCGCGCCGCCCACCTGCCCTGCCCCGGGCTCGCCGCGAACCGCTCGTCGAGCCGGCCGTGGCGGATGATCTCCCGGCGGACCCGGACGAGTTCACCGTCGAAGTGGAGCGAACGGTCGAGCATCTCATTGAAGACCGCGTACAGTTCGGCGGTCAGACCCTCGCCGACCGGAGCCACCTTGGTGAAGTCGCCGTCCCGCGCGGCCCGCATGGCGGCGAGCAGCGGACGCAGCTCGGCCGGGGCGATGGCGGCGGCATGGGCCGGAGCGCCGTCGTCCGCCGGAGGTGCCGGAGGGGCGGGAGGGCGCGCCGGAGCCGGAACTCGACGGGACGTACGCGCAGGCGTAGCACTGTTCTCACTCATAACGGCCCACTTCGGTAACTCGGTGCTTATGAGCGTGGCCAGTCTGTCACTCTGTCGGTGTCGCCTGAGGCGTATTCGCCCGAACTGCTCAGGAGCCGCACCGTGGGGTCCATTCCGACGCAACGGGAGACCGCGTTCCGTGCCTCCGCCACGAACCCGGACCGTCCCGGGCCACCGGCGGTGGTCCGGGCGTCGCTGCCCGGAAACTCGCTGGCACCGGCGGCCGCGCGAAGATTCGTGCGAGCCGCCCTCGCCGACTGGGCCGAGCTCGGCGTGCCCGCGGCGGCCGGTATCGACAACCGTCTGGCCGACGACGCGGTACTGATCGTGAGCGAGCTGGCGACCAACGCCGTCGTCCACGCGGGCACCGATGTCGAACTGCTGTGCCGTCTCGACGAGGCCGCGTCCGCGGAGGAGACCGAGACCGTCGTCATCGAGGTGTCCGACCACCACCCCGCCCGCGCCGTCCGCGGCGACCAGGGCCCGCGCTCGGTCGGCACCCCGGAGTACGGCCGCGGCCTCCAGCTCGTCGCGAGCCTCGCCGAGTCCTGGGGCATCACCTACCGCACGGGCACCAAGAGCGTCTGGGCCCGTCTCTCCGTCAACGGCGTGGCGGCCGTCGGAGGAATCGAGTCGTTCGCGAACGACCAGGCGGTCCAGCGCGGCCCGCGCGCCGTCGAGATCCTCGCCCCGCTGCCCAAGCGGATCTCGCACGACACGGAGTGGGTCAACCGCGGCGCGCTGAGCTTCCTCGCCGAGGCGTCCGACCTGCTCGCCGGGCAGTTCGACGAGGACCTGGTGGCCGCGCTCGCGGGCCAGCTCCTCGTGCCGCGGCTCGCGGACTGGTGCGCGGTCTGGCTCGACGACGCGTCCGAGGGCCCGGCCCACACGGTCGACGGCGTCTCCGCCACCCGCCTCGCCCGGGTCTGGCACACCAGCGAGGGCCGCATAGAGGACCTCCGCCGCGTCCTGGAGAAGGACCCGCCCAGGCTGCCCGCGGGCGCGGGCTCCGGCGCCTACCCCGTGGACTGGCCGGGCGCCGCCCTGCCCAACGACGCCTCCGGCGCCGCGCTCGCGTACCGCCTCACCGCGGGCGGGCGCACCCTCGGCATGCTGGTGATCGGCCGGGCGGGCCTGGTCCGCTTCCCCGACGAGGTCACCGGCCTGGTCGAGGACTTCAGCCGCCGGGTCGCCCTCGCGATCAGCACGGCCCGCCGGTACCAGCGCCAGGCCAACATCAGCCAGGTGCTCCAGCGCGGACTGCTGCCCGGCAAGGTCGCGCAGATCCCCGGCATGGAGAGCGCCGTGGTGTACGAACCGAGGGACAAGGGCGGACCCGGCGGCGACTTCTACGACCTCTTCCACGCGGGCGACGGCCGCTGGTGCTTCGCGCTCGGCGACGTCCAGGGCAAGGGACCCGAGGCGGCCGTCGTCATCGGCCTCGCCCGCCCCTGGCTCCGCCTGCTCTCCCGCGAGGGGTACGCGGTCGCCGAGGTCCTCGACCGCCTCAACCAGCTCCTCCTCGACGACGCCACCGAGGCGTCCGACGCGGCGGCGGCGGTCGTCGCCGTCGCGGGCGGCCAGGGCGTGCCCGCCGACGGCCCCACCGCCCGCTTCCTCTCGCTGCTCTACGGAGAGCTCGTGCCGTACGAGGGAGGCGTCCGCTGCACCCTCGCGTGCGCGGGGCATCCGCTGCCGCTGCTGCTCGGCCCCGAGGGGAAGGTGCTCTCCGCGGCGACCCCGCAGATGCTGCTCGGGGTCTTCGACGACGAGACGTACACGAGCGAGACCTTCGACCTGCGGACCGGCGACACGCTGCTCTGCGTCACGGACGGCGTGACCGAGCGGCGCTCGGGGCGGCTCCAGTTCGACGACGGCGACGGCCTCGCGCTGGCCCTCGCCGACTGCGCGGGGCTCGACGCGGAGCTGGTGGCCGAGCGGATCAGACGGCTCGTGCACGAGTTCTCCGACCGGCCGCCGGACGACGATCTGGCGGTGCTCGTGCTCCAGGCGCGCTGAGGGGCCGGGCGCCCGCGCGGCTCGGGGCACCCGGTCACCCGCGCGGTGCGGGACAATCGACTCCATGCCTTCCGCACTGCCCGATGGCGAGCCCATGCCCGAGGACGGGGCGCTGCCCGCGTCCGCCCTGGACGGCGCGGCCTCCCGCCCGCTCGGCTTCTACCTGCACGTTCCGTACTGCGCCACGCGCTGCGGCTACTGCGACTTCAACACCTACACCGCCACCGAGCTGCGCGGCTCCGGCGGTGTGCTCGCCTCCCGCGACAACTACGCGGAGACCCTCGTCGACGAGGTGCGGCTCGCCCGCAAGGTGCTCGGCGACGACCCGCGGCCGGTGCGGACCGTCTTCGTCGGCGGCGGTACGCCGACGCTCCTCGCCGCGAAGGATCTCGTACGGATGCTCGCGGCCGTACGGGACGAGTTCGGGCTCGCGGACGACGCGGAGATCACCACCGAGGCGAACCCGGAGTCGGTGGACGAGGCGTACCTCGCCGAGCTGCGCGAGGGCGGCTTCAACCGCGTCTCCTTCGGCATGCAGAGCGCCCGGCAGCACGTGCTCAAGGTGCTCGACCGCACCCATACGCCGGGGCGGCCCGAGGCCTGCGTGGCCGAGGCGCGGGCGGCCGGTTTCGACCATGTCAACCTCGACCTGATCTACGGCACGCCGGGGGAGTCCGACGCCGACTGGCGGGCCACGCTCGACGCGGCGCTCGGCGCCGGGCCCGACCACATCAGCGCCTACGCGCTGATCGTCGAGGAGGGCACCCAGCTCGCCCGGCGCATCCGCCGCGGCGAGGTCCCGATGACCGACGACGACGTCCACGCGGACCGGTACCTCATCGCCGACGAGGTGCTCGGGGGCGCGGGCTTCGCGTGGTACGAGGTCTCCAACTGGGCCACCTCCGAGGCGGGCCGGTGCCTGCACAACGAGCTGTACTGGCGCGGGGCCGACTGGTGGGGCGCGGGTCCGGGCGCGCACAGCCACGTCGGGGGCGTGCGGTGGTGGAACGTGAAGCATCCCGGGGCGTACGCGGCGGCGCTGGCCCAGGGGCGCTCGCCGGGGGCCGGGCGTGAGGTGCTGTCCGCCGAGGACCGCCGCGTCGAACGCGTCCTCCTGGAGCTGCGGCTCCTGTCGGGCTGCCCGCTCTCCCTGCTGCGCGAGGCGGGCCTCGCGGCCTCCCGCAAGGCCCTGGCCGACGGCCTCCTGGCCCCCGGCCCCTACGAGGAGGGCCGCGCGGTCCTCACCCTGCGCGGCCGCCTCCTCGCGGACGCGGTCGTACGGGACCTGGTGGACTAGGCGCCCGTCCCCGACCGTGCCCTCCCGGCCGTCCCGTCCCGTCCCGTCCCGGCCCGGACGCTAGGGCGCGGTCACGAAGTCGATCAGTTCCTCCACCCGGCCGAGCAGGGCGGGCTCCAGGTCCCGGTAGCTGCGGACCGAGCCCAGGATGCGCTGCCAGGCCGCGCCCGTGTTGGCGGGCCAGCCCAGCGCCTCGCAGACGCCCAGCTTCCAGTCCTGGCCGCGCGGGACCCGGGGCCACGCCGCGATGCCCACCGAGGACGGCTTCACGGCCTCCCAGACGTCGATGTACGGGTGGCCGACCACCAGGGCGTGCGCGCTGGTGACCTCCGCCGCGATGCGGGACTCCTTGGAGCCGGGGACCAGGTGGTCCACCAGGACGCCGAGGCGCGCGTCGGGGCCGGGGGAGAACTCCGCGACGATCGAGGGCAGGTCGTCGATGCCCTCCAGGTACTCGACGACGACGCCCTCGACCCGCAGGTCCTCGCCCCACACCCGCTCCACGAGCTCGGCGTCGTGGCGCCCCTCCACGTAGATCCGCCCGGCGCGCGCGACCCTGGCCCGCGCCTGCGGGACGGCCACCGAGCCGGACGCCGTACGGGAGGGCCGTACCGGAGCGGGGGCCGTCGCGGCCGGTCGGACCAGCGTCACGGGCCGCCCCTCCAGGAGGAAGCCGCGGGGCTCCATGGGGAACACGCGGTGCTTGCCGAAGCGGTCCTCCAGCGTCACCGTCGGCCCCTGCGCCGTCTTCTCGCAGCGGACCACCGCCCCGCAGAACCCGGTGCTCAGCTCCTCCACCACGAGACCGGCGTCCGCCGCCACCTCGGGCACGGGCTTCGGCTTCTTCCAGGGCGGAGTGAGATCGGCGGAGTACTGGCGCATTCTCCAGACGATAGGAAGAGCCGGTCCGCCGCCCGCTACGACACGCCGAAGCGGGCGGCCAGTGTGGCGCGCTGCGCACGGACAAAAGCCGCATCCACCACCGCACCGTGCCCCGGCACATAGACCGCGTCCGCACCGCCGAGCGCGAGGAGCCGGTCCAGGGCCGCGGGCCACCGCTCGGGCACCGCGTCCGGGCCCGCCTGGGGCTCGCCCGACTCCTCGACCAGGTCGCCGCAGAAGACGACCTCGGGGGCGTCGCCGGGGCCGTGCGCCAGGACCGCCAGATCGTGCGCCGTGTGGCCGGGCCCGACGTTCGCCAGGAGCACCTCGACCCCGCCGCCGAGGTCCAGCGTCCACTCCCCGCTCACCGGGTGCCGCGGCGCCCGCAGGAGGTCCGCGGCCTCGGCCGCCGCGTCCGCGCCGAGACCGTGCCGCACCGCCTCCGCGCGCAGCTCCTCGCGGCCCGCGGTGAGCACCGTGCCGATGCCCACGGCCGCGTACACCTGCACCCCCGCGAAGGCCGCCGCCCCGAAGACATGATCGAAATGGGGGTGCGTCAGCGCGAGATGCGTCACTCTGCGCCCGCCGCCGATCAGCTCCCTGGCCCGGGTCCGCAGCGCCGCGCCCTCGGCCAGGCTCGACCCGGCCTCCACCATCAGGGCCGCCTCGTCACCGACGACGAGCCCGGCCGTGCAGTCCCAGTGGGGCAGGCGGACCCGCCCCACGCGCGGGGCGAGCCGTTCCCAGCCCGCCGCTTCCCATGCCGGCTCCACGTCCATACGGTGACGCTAGCGGCTGCGGAACGCCTCGGCAGAGCGGGAGGGAACCGGCCTTGCCCGGCCCATACCTTCCCGCCGTACACTGACCCTTTGACAGGCTGGCACTCACCCGCGTTGAGTGCCAGGCGGGGGTCGCGGCGACGGATGACGGCTGGAGGTGTGCGCGATGCTCAGTGAACGCAGGCTCGAAGTGCTGCGCGCCATCGTCCACGACTATGTCGGGACGGAGGAGCCCGTCGGCTCCAAGGCGCTCACCGAGCGGCACAGTCTCGGCGTCTCCCCGGCCACCGTCCGCAACGACATGGCTGCGCTGGAGGAGGAAGGGTTCATCGCCCAGCCGCACACCAGCGCGGGGCGCATCCCGACCGACAAGGGATACCGCCTCTTCGTCGACAAGCTCGCGGGAGTCAAGCCGATGTCCGGGCCCGAGCGCCGGGCCATCCAGAACTTCCTCGACGGCGCCGTCGACCTCGACGACGTGGTGGGCCGCACGGTCCGGCTGCTCGCGCAGCTCACGCGGCAGGTCGCCGTCGTGCAGTACCCCTCGCTGACACGTTCGACCGTGCGGCACGTGGAACTGCTCGCGCTGGCCCCCGCACGGCTGATGCTGGTCCTGATCACCGACACGGGCCGGGTCGAGCAGCGTCTGATCGACTGCCCGGCGCCCTTCGGCGAGACGGCGCTCGCGGACCTGCGGGCGCGGCTCAACAGCAGGGTCGCGGGGCGGCGCTTCGCGGACGTGCCACAGTTGGTGCAGGACCTGCCCGAGGCCTTCGAGGCCGAGGACCGCGGCACGGTCGCGACGGTTCTCTCCACCCTCCTCGAAACGCTCGTGGAGGAGACCGAGGAACGGCTGATGATCGGCGGCACCGCCAATCTCACCCGCTTCGGGCATGACTTTCCCCTCACCATCCGGCCCGTACTCGAAGCCCTTGAGGAGCAGGTCGTGCTCCTCAAGTTGCTGGGTGAGGTGCAGGATTCGGGCATGGCCGTACGGATCGGTCACGAGAACGCCCATGAGGGGCTCAGCTCCACGTCCGTGGTCTCGGTCGGCTACGGTTCGGGCAGCGAGGCAGTCGCGAAACTAGGCGTGGTCGGACCGACCCGCATGGACTATCCGGGAACGATGGGAGCAGTACGCGCAGTGGCACGTTACGTCGGACAGATCCTGGCGGAGTCGTAAGTGGCCACGGACTACTACGCCGTACTCGGCGTGCGCCGCGACGCTTCCCAGGACGAGATCAAGAAGGCCTTCCGGAGGCTGGCGCGTGAGCTTCACCCGGACGTGAATCCGGACCCGAAGACTCAGGAGCGCTTCAAGGAGATCAACGCCGCGTACGAGGTGTTGTCGGACCCGCAGAAGAAGCAGGTCTACGACCTCGGCGGCGACCCGCTGTCCCAGGCGGGCGGCGGCGGAGCGGGTGGCTTCGGAGCCGGTGGCTTCGGCAACTTCTCCGACATCATGGACGCCTTCTTCGGCACGGCGTCGCAGCGCGGACCGCGCTCGCGCACGCGCCGGGGCCAGGACGCCATGATCCGGCTGGAGATCGACCTCGACGAGGCGGCCTTCGGCACCACCAAGGACATCCAGGTCGACACGGCGGTCGTCTGCACGACGTGCAGCGGGGAGGGTGCCGCTCCCGGCACCTCGGCCCAGACGTGTGACATGTGCCGCGGTCGCGGTGAGGTGTCGCAGGTCACGCGGTCCTTCCTCGGCCAGGTCATGACCTCGCGGCCCTGCCCGCAGTGCCAGGGCTTCGGCACGGTCGTGCCCACTCCGTGCCCGGAGTGCGCGGGCGACGGACGCATCCGCTCGCGGCGGACGCTGACCGTCAAGATCCCGGCCGGTGTCGACAACGGCACGCGCATCCAGCTCGCGGGCGAGGGCGAGGTCGGGCCCGGCGGCGGCCCCGCCGGTGACCTCTACGTGGAGATCCACGAGCTGCCGCACTCCGTCTTCCAGCGGCGCGGCGACGATCTGCACTGCACGGTGACGATCCCGATGACGGCGGCGGCCCTCGGCACGAAGGTGCCGCTGGAGACGCTCGACGGCCTGGAGGAGATCGACATCAGGCCCGGCACGCAGTCGGGGCAGTCCGTGCCGCTGCACGGGCGCGGCATCACGCACCTGCGGGGCGGCGGCCGGGGCGACCTCATCGTGCACGTCGAGGTCCTCACCCCGACCAAGCTCGACCCCGAGCAGGAGCGGCTCCTGCGGGAACTGTCCCAGCTCCGCGGCGAGGAACGGCCCACGGGTCAGTTCCAGCCGGGGCAGCAGGGGCTGTTCTCGCGGCTCAAGGACGCGTTCAACGGGCGGTAGCGCCTTGAGCGGTGGCGTTCGGTCCCCGGTGGCGGTTCGTTCCGTTGCCGGGGGCTTTGTCGTCGGCTGCGGGTGTGTGGGGGGTGTTCGCGCAGTTCCCCGCGCCCCTGAGGGCGGCTGTTCTCGCGGCTGGAGGACGCG